>DATFEG010000019.1:0-43037 GCA_035251445.1 Gemmatimonadales bacterium
GCCAGGTTGCCCGTCGATGCGCACCCAATCGTGTCAAGTCCGAAGGCGGCGGCCGCGTTGATCGCGGTCGCCACGACGCGGTCCTTGAACGACAGTGAGGGATGCGAGACCGCGTCGTTTTTCACCCAGACACGCGCCACACCGAGGCGCGCGGCAAGGCGTGGCGCGTCCACGAGCGGCGTGCCGCCGGTATCGAGCGACAGAGTGGGCTCGCCGTCGAACGGGAGCCATTCGCGATAACGCCACAACGAATTCGGCCGCGCCGCGATCTCCGCTTTCGTCGGCAGGGGCCGCGCCGGATCGAGCACCGGATCGAGCGGTCCAAGGCACTGCTCGCAGATCGCGATCGGTGCCGCTTCATGCTCGGCGCCGCACGCACGACACTGCTGCGGCCGGGGCCGGAGCGGATTGGTGGCGACCGGTGGTACGAGCGAGGTGGTCATGGTGCCACCGCAGCCTGGGGCGCTGGAGACGGTCGCGTGCGACGCAGGCGCGCCGCTCGAATGAGCGCTGCGTCCGCCGCAGCGATCTCATAGCAATGCTCAGGCCCGGGGAAGATGCCGGCCCGCACATCGCGCGCATACTCGGCGAACGCGCGCTCCACGTTGGCTCCGACCTCGGCGTAGCGCTTCACAAAACGAGGCGCGATCTCTCCGACGAAGTTGCCCAGCAGGTCGTGCGAGATCACCAGCTGCCCATCGACTTCCGGCCCGGCGCCGATTCCGTACACCAGCAGGTTCACTCTTTCTCTGATAAATGCCGCTGTCTCTGCCGGCACCGCCTCCAGTAGAACCGCAAACGCGCCCGCTCGCTCGAGAGCCTCGGCGTCGCGCAGCAGCCGCTCGGCGGCGGCCAGCGATTTGCCCTGTACGCGGTAGCCGCCGAGCTGGCCGAGGCTTTGCGGCGTGAGACCCAGGTGGCCCATCACGGCGATCCCGGCATCAACCATGGCGCGGACGCGGCGCGCTACCCGGCTTCCCCCTTCGCATTTCACCGCGTCACAGCCCGCCGCGATGAACGCGCCGGCGCTGCGGATGGCCGTTTCATCGGACGGCTGATAAGAAAGGAAGGGAAGGTCGCCGACCACGAATGCGCGTTTGGCGGCACGGGTCACCGCACCGATGAACACCAGCATCTCGTCCAGACCGATTTGCAGCGTGCTCGGCAGGCCCAACATTGTCATCGCCGCGGAATCGCCCACGAGAATCATGTCGACTCCCGCCCGATCGGCGAATGTCGCCGTCGGGTAATCGTACGCCGTGACGAACACGGCCTTTTGGTTGTGGGCTTTTAAGGCGGCAAGCGTGGCGACTGTGACTTTGCGGGCGGTCATCGCAACCTCCGGCGGTAGCGCCGCGGGAAGCGACTCCCTGAAAACACCATCGCCCGGACTAATAAAGCCGCGGGCGAGTCGCTTTTTAGCACCTTGTTTAACGTGGCGGCAATACGCGGCAAATGACCACGAGTCTTCGATTGTGCGATTAGTCTACTGCGCACCTCCCCGACCGTCAAGGGAGCTCACGCCCACTCCACCGGCACCCGATACGGCTCAAACGCACGGTCGGATGTGAGGACGGTGAGGCCTTCGTCCAGCGCTTGCGCGATGAGCAGTCGATCGAACGGGTCCCCATGGTGGCGCGGCAAGTCACGCAGGAGATCCCCGTGACGGATGGTCACGGGAAGCGGGAGAAAGCGATTGCGAGTCACGATGTCTTCGACGGTGTCTTGGAGATCCAGTTTGCCCACGGCGCTCTTGATGGCGATCTCCCACGCGCTGATCGCGCTCACCACGACGACATCGGCCCGCCGCATCGTACGGACCGCGGCGGGCCGAAGCTTACCTAGATGCCACCGAACCAACGCATTCGTGTCGAGCAGCAGCCTCACTCGGATTCGCCGGTGAAATAGCGCATGATCTCGGGCGGCAGCGGCGCGTCGAAGTCGTCGGCGATCCAACCCCTGCCCTTCCCTAACCCGGGCTTGCGCAGATGCCGCGTGTCTTTCGGCGCGAGGGGCACGAGGCGCGCCTTGGGCTTCCCGGACTTGGCGATGACGATCTCCCGCCCCTGAGCGGCCTGCTCGACTAGGTCGGAGAGGTACGTCTTCGCCTCGTAGAGGCTCACCGGCTCGCGCAGCAGGCGGGCTTTCTTCTTTTTCTTGGCCATGCTGAGCAAAGTAACCAACTTGACCAAATTGGTCAAGTTACCGCGCCAGCGGATCGGGGCGGAGCTGGAAGCGCACGACTTTGCTCGTCGTGCCCTTCCCTCCCTCCATATGAAACGGTGCTCGGGTGCTCACGGTCGCCCACAGGCCGCGTCCCTTCCACCCCGCGCGAGGGTCGTCGATTCGCCCATCCAGCCACTTCGTGTAGAACCCCAATGGATATGGCACCCGCAGGACGACCCACTTCCCGTCCTTCAGCACCAGAAGACCCTCCGACCCGTTGCCCGTGTTGATCGGCACGTTTCGCCCAAGGCCGAGCGCGTCGAACTGGTCGATCCACGTGTAATAGCTGGCTTCGGCGCTGCCGCCGTCCGTCACGCCCTGGAGCTGCGGCAACGGCTCCGCGTAGAAGGTCCAACCCTCGCGACAATGCTGCCCCGTTGCTGCCGGCCCGTTGAGCGGTCCCTTGCACTTTTTCCGATCGAAGCTCGCCAAGTGACCGCTCGCCATCGCGGCCCAGTAGACGCCGTTGCGGTCGACGTCACCGCCGCGTGGTGAAAAGCCCTGCACCGGCACGCCGGCGCTGTCGAGCGGCGGCTCGAACACCTCCGCGAGAGCCGTCTCCGACGGGTTGGACCCGGGAGTGAGTCGCACGACGGCGCCGGGGAAGCCGAGGGACGTTCCCCACACCGAGCCGTCGGCAGCGGGAGCGACGGCATAGAAGCCGGCGGCGATCCGCTTGTCCTTTGTTGGGTCGACGGGCTGATCCGGCTCCACGTACGCATCACGTTTCCCATTGCCGTTGGCGTCGAGGATGAGCGCGGTCCAGCCCTGCGAGCGCACTTCGTCGCCCGTTTCGTCGAACAGTCGAGTGTTCAACCAGCCAACGACGGGGCCGCCGCCGCTCGTCCAGAGCGTGTTGTCGGCATCCTCGGCGAACATGAGATGGTGCGTGCTGAAGCAGGTGCTGATGTGCGTCAATTTCTTCGTCGCCGGATCGTACACGGCCAGATGACGGCCGGCGCGCTCGCGCGGAAAGAGCCGCGCCGAGGGATGACTCGAGCCCGCTTTGCAGAAATCCGGATTTTCAGGCGGGCGCACCGTGGACGTGAGCCAGACACGGCCTCGAGCGTCCAGCATCGGGTTGTGCACGTTGTTCTTGCTGGTCCACAGAACTTCGTCGCCCCAATACGGCGACGGCTGCGGCATCGTGGGCGGCGACGCGGGCGCGGTGCTCGGATCGCGAACGGTCAACGGGATCCGGCTCGCGACGTGACGCGCGGGATCGAGCACCGGCACGTAGTCCGCGCTCGCCTCGAGCGCGCCATACAGCGGCCCATTGGCGTTGACCGTGGGCCGGCGCCGATCGGTCGACACCACATCGTGGAGGTAACTCTTCGGGTCCGCCCAGTCCCACAGGGTGATGACCACGTTCCGCTCAATGCCCTGAGGGCGAGGCGGTGTCGGCGGCACCGCGCCGCCGGCGATGCGATCGGTCCAGTCCGCAAACATGGCCAGCGCTCGCTGGCGTCCCAGGTTATTCAGCGAATTGCTCATGGCGCCGCCGGCCTGTCCGGACTGGATCCGGCGGTCCCACGCGGCCACTGACGACTCGAACCGGCCCAGCGCGGCCGGCAGCTCCCGCGTGGCCTTGTTGCCGAGCTGATGGCACGCGAGGCATGTGCCGGACTTCAAAATGCGGAGCCACTCGGCCTGACTGCGGACGCTCGGAGACCCGTTGCTTCCGGTAGTACCGGGCGGAGCGAACTCACTCTTGTCCGGCACACGCATCAGTGAGAACCAGTAACCGGCCGGATAGTACTCGGCCGCTGCCCGAGGATTGGGCGCGGGCACGGCGGTCAGGTTGAGGGTCGTCCCTGGCTTCGCCTCGCGCTTCGGCGAATCGACGAGTCCGTAGCCGCGCACCCACACGGCATAGCTCGCGTTCGGGAGATCGGGCACCAGGTAGCGTCCCTGATCATCCGTCACCACGATCCTGACGAACGGGGTCGGGAGATCGCGCGTTTCGGCGATGACCCAGACGCCCGCTTCGGGCCCGGTCGGGCCGGTGACCGTACCTGCGATGTCGTCCCTGTCGCTGGGGATGGCCTGACCGGCCAGGCGCAGGGCCGTCAGCAGCACGGCGACGCCCGCGGCCAACGGGGAGCGCCACGCAACGGCATTCTGTTGTTGGAACACGATCACCCCCATTAATCCTGACTAAGTCTCGGTGTCGATCTGCGCTCTCTGGAGGGCTCCCGAGTAGTCGACGTAGATCGTCTTGGTCTCAGAATAGAAGTCGTAGACTTCCCATCCGCCTTCGCGGTGCCCATTGCCGGTCTGCTTCACACCGCCGAAGGGGAGATGGGCCTCTGCGCCAATCGTGGGCGCGTTCACGTACGTGATCCCATTGTCGAGATCGGTCATGGCTCGGAACGCGCCGTTGACGTCGCGCGTGTAGAGCGAGCTCGAGAGTCCATACTTCACGCCGTTATTGATGCGAATCGCGTCTGGCAGATCTTTGGTCTTGAGGACGGCGAGGACAGGGCCGAAGATCTCCTCCTGCTCGACGCGCATCCCCGGCTTCACACCCGTGATCACCGTCGGCTCATAAAACCAGCCGCACTCGAGCCGCTTGTCACCCTGGGGGATCTTGCCGCCCAGCGCCACACTCGCGCCTTCCTTCTTCGCGATATCGACGTACTCCGCGACCTTCTGGCGCGCGTCCTCGTGAATCAGTGGACCGACGTCCGTCTTGTCGTCCAGGCCTGGGCCGAGCCGCAGCGTGGACGCACGGTCGGTCAGCATCTGCACGAACTTGTCGTGGACTTTCTCCTGCAGAATGAGCCGGCTCGTCGCGGTGCAACGCTGTCCCGTTGTGCCGAACGCGCCCCACAGCACGCCGTCGAGCGCGAGATCGAGGTCCGCGTCATCCATCACGATCATCGCGTTCTTGCCGCCCATTTCGAGCGACAGCCGCTTGTGCATCTTGCCGCACGTCGCGCCGATGGCGGATCCGGTTTCGGTCGACCCCGTGAACGAGATCACCGGTACGTCGGGATGCTCGACCAGCGCGCGCCCGACCACCGAACCCTGTCCGTGGACGAGCTGCACGACCTCCGGCGGCAATCCCGCCTCGAGCAAGATCTCCACCAGCAGATGTGCGGTATGTGGCACGTCCTCGGCCGGCTTGAAGATCACGGCGTTCCCGCACAACAAGGCCGGGAACATCTTCCACGTCGGAATCGCGAGCGGAAAATTGAACGGCGTGATGAGCCCGGCGACGCCGATGGGACGGCGATAGCTCATCGCCCACTTGTTGCGCAGCTCCGATGGCACCACGCGTCCAAACAGACGGCGACCTTCGGTCGCGGCGTAGAACGCCGTGTCGATCCCTTCCTGCACGTCGCCCTTCGTTTCCGCGACCACCTTGCCCATTTCGCGCGTCATCGCCCGCGCGACCACGTCCTTGCGCTCCACCAGCAGCTGGCCGACGCGCTGCAACACCTGGCCACGAATCGGTGCCGGTGTTCTCGACCACGTGGCGAAGCCTTTCTTTGCTGACGCAACGGCGCGCTGGAGATCGTCGGGCCCGGAGCGCGGAAACAAGCCGATGACGTCGTTCCAGTCCGCGGGGTTGCGGTTTTCGAAGTAGTCACCGGTAGACGGCGCGCTCCACTGACCGGCAATGAAATTCTTGAAAGTCTCAGGCATGAACCGTCGGCCTCAGGGTTTTGGTGGTGACTGTGTCGTTGGCTCTGGGCAGAACCAGACCCCACGCTCAGCCGCGTCGGCGTAGCCGGTCCTCGGGAGCACGATACCCAGCGCGAGTATGACGCCCCAAAAGATCAAGAGGATCGACATCAGATGCGCAAAGCCCTGGCGATACCGCCACGATGCCGTCGCGCTCCATATCCCCGATACAATGAGGGTGAACACACCAGTGCCGTAGAACAGCAGTTTCGCCCCGCAGACGTGGGAGTACGGCCACACCAACATCCCCACGCCGAGCAGCAGTCCCAGACCGAGCCGGCCCCACGTCGCGGCAACACTGCGCGTTCCACCTGTGGTGCGGACGGTGGGGCTTCCTCCTTGCGCCGACCGCGCCGTGGGAAGCCCGCGGCCGAGCGTCGGGTCAGCCTCGGGAAGCTTCGCGAGCAGCTTGTCCACCTCGCGCATCTCGCGATCCCAATCCCGATCCCTCTCTTTGTCAGCCACTACCCCTCCCGTCGGGCCAGCCCGTATCGCTCGATCTTCTTGTACAGATTACTGCGGGGCATCTGCAATGTGCGCGCAGTCTCCGACACGTTCCAGTCGTGCTCCTGCAGCTTCCTCAATAAGAAGTCGCGCTCGGCGGCCTGTTTGAAATCCTCGAATGTGGCAGCACGCAACCATCCCGCGTCACCTGAACCGACGGCGCCAGTACCCTTCCCCCGTCCCCCGTCCCCTCTCCCTACGAGCCGTTCGACGTCCACCTGAGTGACCGACGGCCCCGCCGCGAGAATGAGGAGCCGCTCGACCGCGTTCTTCAGCTCGCGAATGTTTCCCGGCCAATCGTGCGCGGTGAGCCGCTCGACCGCGTCCGTCTCGAAATCCTTGGCCGGCAACCCCACGCGCGTCAGCTCGGCAGTGAAGTGCGTGATGAGTTGCGAAATATCGCTGCGCCGCTCGCGCAACGACGGCACGTGAATAGGCACAACGTTCAAACGATAGAGCAGATCTTCCCGGAACCGGCCCTCTTCGATCTCATGATTGAGATTCTTGTTCGTCGCGGCAATTACCCGCACGTCGACCGGGAGCGCCTTTCCCGATCCCACGCGGGAGATCACGCCCTCCTGCAGCGCGCGGAGCACCTTGGACTGCGCCGACAGGCTCATGTCGCCGATCTCATCGAGAAAGAGCGTTCCTCCGTCGGCGAGCTCGAACTTTCCGGGGCGGTCGGCGAAGGCGCCGGTAAAGCTTCCTTTGATGTGGCCGAACAGCTCGCTCTCGATTAGCTCAGTCGGGATAGCTGCGCAGTTCACCTCGACAAACGGCCCGGATGCGCGCGGGCTCAGCGCGTGGATCGCACGAGCGACGAGCTCCTTTCCCGTACCGTTCTCGCCGGTGATCAAGACACGCGCGGGCGTGGGCGCCACTTTCTCCAGCAGCTCGATGACGTGGCGGATCGCCTTGCTCGAGCCCACGATCTCGTACTGCGCCCGTACTTCCTGTTTCAGACGCACGTTCTCCTTGACGAGGACGACGTGCTCCAGAGCATTGCGCAGCGTCAGCAAGATGCGGTCGGTATCGAGCGGCTTCTCGAGGAAATCGTAGGCGCCCAGCTGCGTCGCTTCGACGGCTGTTTGGATCGTCCCGTGTCCGGAGATCATGACGATTTGCGCACGGGGGTCGAGCTCGCGCAGGCGTTTCAGCGTTTCGAGTCCGTCCATCCCTTCCATTTTTACATCGAGAAAGACGAGGTGCGGCCTGAACTCAGGGTAGGTGCGCGTTGCTTCGTGGCCCGAGGCGCAGACCTGGACGGCGATCTCTTCGTACTCCAGCACCTGCTTCAAGGCTTCGCGGATGCCCTTTTCATCGTCCACAATCATCACGCGGCGGGCACCGGAAGGGGGGACGGCGCCGGCCGGAGTCAAAACGATGTTCTCCGCGTCCGGTACAACACGACTCCGGTCGGATGGACGGCCACTTCTGAAACGGCGGGATCGACCTTCAGCGGGATCGCCCCATTCGATGAGGCGCCCGCCATCTGCTTCGCGATCGAGTTGACCATTGGACCGGGGAACTCGATGCCGCGCAGGCTGATATCCTGAATCTTGAAGCGCGCAGTCCCCGGTCGCTCGATCGACACAGTGCCCCCCATGCGCAGCGGTTCGCGCTCCCCGACCATGCCCGCGAATGGTCCCAGCGTTCCAGGCGGCAGCGTTCGTGTATCGAGTCGTGCATGCACGACGAGCATCCCCTCCTGCAGCTCGACCCGCAGTGAGTCGTACATCTTGCGCACGTTCCAGTCGATTCCCGCGCCGATCAGCGAGGCCATTTCGTTTGGTGTCAGGACGACGGAGTCCGCACCTCCGGCTCCGCCGAGGTTGCGCAGCTTCGCGTTCCCCGACGCAGTCGCCGCAGGTGTCGGCGCGCCTACAGCCGTATCCGCCACGGGTGGCAGCTCCTGCGATCTCCCGAACCACCGCGCGCCCGTGCGCATGATCGGCTCACGGAACCAATAAATCAGCGCGATCGCCGCCAGAATGGCGACCGCGCACCCGAGTCGGAAGACCCCTTTAAGACAACCGTTCATGGTATTTCACCTGATACACCGGTCCATTCGGAGTCAGCGTGCTTTGCATTAGATCCACCTCGCTGACGCTCACGGTGCGGTCGAACGAGATCCGGGCCAACGCCTGTTCGAGGCCTGCAAAATCGCGCGGCCGCGCGTCGCGACTCGTTCGCCCCAGCGTCACGTGCGGACGAAACGCGCGTGCTTCCATCGGGAAACCGAGCGGCTCGAACGCCTGCTCCACGCCGTGCTGCAAGAGCTCGAGCGCCGGCTCCGGTGTGACGCCGGCCCAGAGCACGTGCGGCCGCCGATAATCAGGGAACACACCGAATCCGGTGATCTGGAGTGCAAGGGGTCGTGGCTCGGAGCGGCCTCCCGCGGCGCGCTCCAATGCCGTTCGCAGCTCGCTTTCGCGCGAATCGTCGACGTCGCCCAGGAATTTGAGATTCAAATGAATGTTCTCGGGTCGTACCCACTTCACGGGAAGAGCGTCACCACGCCGGGCGGAGCGCAGCGGTGTGAGCGCGTCCCAGAGCTCCTGCCGCAGTTCCCCCGGAAAATTCAGCGCGACGAACGCTCTAACAGGCTCCCCCGGCGGTAGCCGCGCGGATCGATCTCGATCCGCGCAAATCCCAGGCCCCTAAGGGAGGACGCAATCGCCTCGCGTCGCTCTTCGAGCCACGGGATCCATCGTGCCTCGACCTCTACGCGCGCGAGGTCTCCCAGGTGACGCACGCGCACGTCTCCCTCGACGCCCAACGCCCGCAGATACGCTTCCCCCTCTTCCACCTGCTTCAAGCGCCCCGGAGTGATCGCAAGACCATACTGCACACGGCTCGACAAACACGGTGCCGCGGGAGCATCCCAGGTCGGTAGCCCCAGCTCGCGGGAGGCCGATCGGACTTGCTCCTTGGTCAAGCCGGCCTCCGCGAGGGGCGAGCGAATGCCCGCCGCCATGCCGGCCGCGCGGCCGGGCCGATGCTCGTCGAGATCGTCTGCATTGGTGCCGTCGCAGACGACCTCGAGGCCGCGCTCGCGGGCTACCGGCATCAGCCTAGCCCACAACTCCTGCTTGCAGTAGAAGCAGCGATTCGTGGGATTGGCGAGGTAGTTCGCATCCTCGAGCTCATGCGTGTCGATTTCGAGGAGCGGGATATCGAAGCGGTCCGCGACGGCCCATGCGGCCCGCCACTGCGCCTCAGGGTACGACGGGCTTCGACCTATAACGGCAAGCATGCGGTCGCGCCCGAGCTCCTGCCGAAGGATCACGGCCAGAAACGCCGAGTCCACACCACCCGAATATCCAAGCAGGACTGAGGGATAGCTGCGTACCAGGGCGCGAAGTGCGGCGTCGGGAAAGGAAGGCGACGCGGTGTGCATGCGGAATAGTACCCCTGTCCTAATCAAAGGACAATTTGTTTGCCAAAAACGGATATTACGTAGGGCGGAAACCTGCTAGGCTTACGAAGCGTTCACCGATCATCCACGGAGCCTCCCAAATGCCAGCCAAAGCCGAGCTCGACGCGACTGACCGACGGATTCTGCGCCTTCTCGCCCAGGACGGCCGGTCCAGTTACCAGTCTGTAGCGGACGAGGTCGGGCTTTCGCGACCTGCCATCATGGAGCGCGTGAAGCGGCTGGAGGAGTCGGGCTACATCCGCGGGTATCGGGTGCAGCTCGATCGCGCCAAGGTCGGGTTCCCGGTGACGGCATTTGTCGCGGTGCGGTACGGATCGAGCGACTACGTGGGGGACGAGCCACGGATGCGCGAAATGGAAAAACATCCCGGCGTCCTCGAATGCCATCACATCGCGGGTGATGACTGCTACATCCTGAAGGTGGTCGCGCCGGACCTCGAGGGCGTGCAGGAAATCCTGCGTGACCTGCGCGGCCCAAACTCGCAGATGAACACGCGCACCACGATTGTCCTTTCCACGGTGTTCGAGAAGCCAGGATTTATCCCCGCGGAGCCCGACTGATGGCGGCGCTCAAAGGCAAAGCGCTCATCGCGTACCTGGTCGTCTGCATTTTCTGGGGATCCACCTACCTCGCGATCAAAGTCGGCGTCATGGAGCTGCCGCCGTTCTTGTTCGCCGGCTTGCGGTTTCTCGTCGCTGGTCTGCTGCTGCTCGCGATCGCCCGCGCGCTCGGCGATCCGCTGCCGCGGCGCAGCGATTGGCGCACGCTGGCGATCGTTGGGCTCATGCTGCTGGCCGGTGGGAACGCGTTCGTCGTCTGGTCCGAGCAGTACATCAGCTCAGGTGTGGCCAGCATCTTCGTGGTCACCGTCGCGATGTGGACCGCGTTATTCGACGCGATCATTCCTGGCGGGCAGAGTGAGCTGAACTGGAAGGTGATCGCGGGACTGATCCTGGGCTTTCTCGGAACTCTTCTGCTCGTCGGCGCCACACCGGCGGAGATAGCCGCGGCGGACAAACGTGGACCGATCGCGCTGACCATCGCCAGTGCATCGTGGTCGCTCGGCACAGTCTACGCCAAACGTCATCCGACCAAGGCGAGCCCGTACATGGGCGCTGCGTTCCAGATGATCGTGGGCGGCTCGGCCGTGGCGCTCGTGGGAACGCTGCTCGGCGAATGGCCCGCGTGGCGCATGAGCCCCCGCGGCATCGGCGCGATGGCGTACCTCGTCGTGTTCGGCTCGGTGCTCGGCTACAGCGCCTACGCGTATGCCCTGCGGCATGCCTCGGCCACGATCGTCGGCACGTACGCGTACGTGAACCCCGTGATCGCCGTGCTGCTGGGCTGGCTCTTGTTGCACGAGCCCGTTGGGGGGCGCACGTTCATCGCGATGGCGATGATCCTGGTGGCTGTGGTGTGGATTCAGTTTTCGCACAAGCTGGCGGTCGGGCGGTCAGGCGGTCAGGCGGTCGTCAAGCACGATGAAAGGCCCTCGACCGCCCGACCGACCGCCCTGCCACCGCAAACCGAGGAGGCACCGTCATGACCGCCCCGACCGCCCTCCCTCAGGATGCGGTACTCCTCATCGTAGATGTACAGAAAGGAATGGATGTCTACGCCCGGGAGTACAACCGCAACAATCCTGACCTCGAGAAAAACATCGCGCGGCTGCAGAACGCATGGCGCAAGTCGGGCCGGCCGGTGATCCACGTTCAGCACCTGTCGAAAGAACCTCAGTCTCCGCTGCGGCCGGGGCAACCCGGCGTCGAGATCAAAGACGAAGTGAAGCCGCTTCCCGGTGAGCCCGTGGTGCAGAAGTCGGTCAGCAGCGCGTTCATCGGAACGACCCTCGAAGCAGACTTGCGGCGTCGCGGCCTCACGACGCTCGTCGTGGTGGGGATGCAGACAAACCTGTGCGTTTCGACGACGGCGCGGATGGCGGGCAACCTGGGGTTCACGACCTACGTCGTCTCCGATGCCACCGCCACCTTCGATAACACAGGACCGGACGGCAAGCGCTATGCCTCCGAGCTGGTACACGACGTTGCCCTTGCTGACCTGAACGGCGAGTTCTCCACCGTCATCGACACAAACACCGTTTTGGAGCGCGCATCATGAAAGCCCCCCCCCGGAGGGTCAACCTTGCCGAGATGTTCGGCCGCTTCCAGGACCAGTGGAGCCCCAAGATCGTGGGCGAAGTGAACGACAGCCTGGTCAAGCTCGTGAAGCTCGAGGGCGAGTTCGTGTGGCATCATCACGAGAAAGAAGATGAGTTGTTTCTCGTGGTGAAAGGGAAGCTCCGCCTCAAGCTGCGGGACAAGGATCTCGTCCTTGGGCCGGGAGAGTTCGCGATCATTCCGCATGGCGTTGAGCATCTGCCCGTGGCCGAAGAAGAGACACACGTCCTGTTGTTCGAGCCCAATTCCACGTTGAATACGGGAAACGTTCGCAATGAGCGCACAGTCCCGACGCTCGACCGACTCTAAGACGTTGATCGCGCGGATCTGGCACGGCGTCACACCCGCCGCGCGGGCGGAGGAATACACCGACTACTTGCATCGGACCGGCGTGCGCGAGTGTCGGGCCACGCCCGGGAATCGCGGCGTCTATGTACTGCGGCGCATTGAGAACGATCGCGCCGAATTCACCTTCGTCTCGTTGTGGGAATCACTCGATGCAATCCGGCGGTTCGCCGGAGAGGACTATGAGAAAGCCCGCTACTACCCGGAAGACCGCGATTTCCTCCTCGAGCTCGAGCCCTGCGTCGAGCACTACGACGTCGTCACCCGAGATTAGCCTCGACCCCGCCGACGAGCGGGGGTGGGACGAGCTGCGTCTCCTCGGCCACCAGATGGTCGACGAGATGCTCGACTACCTGCGGACTGCGCGCGAGCGTCCGGTGTGGCGCCCTGTACCCGCCGAGGTGCGCGAACGGCTTTCAGGACCGGTGCCGCGTGAACCGACGGCCGCAGCCACGGTCTACGAGGAATTCAAGCGGGACGTTCTTCCGTATCCCACAGGCAACATTCATCCTCGTTTCTGGGGCTGGGTGATCGGTACAGGCACCCCACTCGCCATGCTCGCCGACATGCTCGCGTCGGGGCTGAATCCGCAGGTCGCCGAATTCGACGACGCGCCGGCGGTCGTGGAGAATCAGGTGATCGGCTGGCTGGTCGAGTTGCTGGGCATGCCCGCCGGCACGCATGGGCTGCTGGTGTCGGGGGGGTCGATGGCCAACTTCGTCGGGCTCGCGGTGGCGCGACATGCGCGCGCGGGCTTCGACGTCCGTGAGCGTGGCGTGAGCGGCGGCCCGAAGCTCACCGTCTACGCGTCCAGCGAGACGCACTCCTCGGTGCGCAAGGCGGTCGAGCTGTTGGGCCTCGGCCACGAGGCGCTGCGCAGCATTCCCGTCAACGCGGATTACACGATCAACCTGGACGCGCTGCGCGAGACGCTCGCGGCGGATCGGGCAGCGGGAAACCGGCCCATCTGCATCGTCGGGAACGCCGGGACGGTGAATACGGGTGCGACGGATGACCTGCACGCCCTCGCCCAGGTCTGCCGCGACCAGGGACTGTGGTTCCACGTCGATGGCGCCTTCGGCGCACTCGCGGCGCTCGTCCCGGATCTCCGCCACGTGGTTGGTGGTCTCGAGCAGGCCGATTCGGTCGCCTTCGATCTCCATAAATGGCTTTACATGCCGTACGAAGCAGGATGCACGCTGGTGCGGGACCAGAAGGCGCATCGCGCCACGTTCAACGTGACGCCCGCCTACCTCGCGTCCTTCGACCGTGGCATCGCGGCCGGCGGGTTCCCTTTTGCCGAGCGTGGCGTGCAGCTGTCGCGCGGGTTTCGCGCGTTGAAGGTGTGGATGTCGTTCAAGACGCACGGTCTGGACGCGTTCGCGCAGCTGATCCATCAGAACGTGCGCCAGGCGCACTACCTGGCCGGGCTCGTGACGAAGCATCCGCTGCTCGAGCTGCTCGCCCCGGCCCCGCTCAACATCGTCTGCTTCCGGTTCAAGGGGGGGGCACCCGGAAAATCCGATGCCGAGCTGAACGCGCTCAACACGGAAATCCTGCTGCGCGTTCAGGAGAGCGGTGTCGCCATCCCTTCGCAGACCATGCTCGATGGCAGGTTCGCGATCCGCGTCGCGGTGAGCAACCATCGCAGCCGGCGCGAGGATTTCGACCTGCTGGTGCGGTCCGTCATCGAGACCGGCGCCGCCCTGCGCTAGGCGACTCCCGCCAGCCGCTCCAGCCGCGCCACCCGCTCCGCCATCGGCGGATGGGTGGAGAACAGCTTCAGCATGCCGCCGTGAACGGCCGACAGCGGGTCGGGCCAGCGCCTCAGCCGTCGCGCATCGCGCTCGAACGCCTGGCAGCCGGCGCCCCAGACGGGGTCCGAGGCCCGCGGACCGGGCGGCGGGGGCCTACGCGACGTAGGACGCGATCCGCTACGTCGAAACCGGATGCGCCCGGGGGAACGTGGTCATTCGGTCTGACCCTCGAGTGGCGGCATCAAGTCGCCCGCCGACACGACGCGCGCGCGACGCGGAGCGACCAGCTCCGCGCCGGTTCGACCACGAGGCGAGACGTCTGAACAGCGGCGGCGGCGCGGAGCGCGGCGACAATGGCCCGGTCGGTTGCACCCCTGCCCGCCCTCGGCCCCCGCGCACACGCCACCAGACTGTCGGTGCGGACAGTGAGCGCGACGATGCGGGCCGCGTCCACGAGCCACGCGGCCTCCGCACCGCGGCGCGCCACGATCGGCTGCACTGGAAGAGGCTCGTCCACCACGCGCAGCGGCGTACCGAGCTCGGCTGAAACATGTGCTGACAGCAGCGCCTCGCCGGCCGGCCCGAGCGCGGCGCCCTGATGCTGCACGCGCAACAGCCACTCGCCCCGGGAGTCTGCTTCGAGCTGCCAGCTCGCCAGTGGTCCCGCGGCAGCGGCGGGCCAGGCGGACACGAGCGCGTGCTTCGCGCGGCGCGTGAACTCGTCGACGCGGGCAGCGCCCGCGCGCGCGTCGCGGCCGGTCGCCGCCGCTGCCGTGAGCATGCTCGCGTCCGGGACCGCGCTCACCGTGACGGCGGGTGCGACGCCCGCGACGGCGGCGATGCGGGTTTCGAGGCGTCGCTCAAGCTGCTGCGCATCGTCGCGCGTGCCGACCATCCAGAGGCGGAGCGACACGTTGCGGCGTTCGACGACGAGCGCGCTCTGCATGGCTCGCGACGACTCGCGCGCCAGGATGCGACGGATCTCATCGCGAACCTTGACCTGCCACGTCACGTCGTCGAGCGCGCGACTGAGCGGCACGTAGACGGCGGCGAGGAAGAGTCCGGGCACCAGCAAACGGGTGGCCAGTCCGTAGCGCGAGCCCAGGACGCGCGCGAGATAACGGTGCGCCCGCTGGGCGAGTCGCTCGACGCGATTCTCCGGGTGCTCGAGGTACTCGAGCTCGAGCGCGGCCGCGTCGATGCGGTTGTAGCCGAGCAGCAGAAACGTCACTACCGACACGAGCAGAATGCCGGAGAAATTGGCGACGAACAGCAGCGCGGCCCCCGACGCGACCGCCCCCGATCCCGTACCGAGGCCGAATCCCGCCGCACACAGCGGCGGGACGAGCGCGATCCCGATGGCCGTCCCCGCGGCGGCGGAGGCCGTATCGGACCCCGGCCGAATGGTCGTATACGCGGCGGTAAGCGCGCAAAAGATCGCGACCAAGAGATCGAGCGCGGTCGGCGCGGTGCGTGAGGCGACCTCGGCGGTGACCTCGTGAAACGGCACTAGGAACGTGATAATCGTGGCGCCGGCCAACACGAGCAGGACGCTCATCGCGACGCGCAGCGTCGCGCGCACGACCAGCAGGCTCGAGCCGACGGCGAATCCCATTCCCAGCTCGACGAGCGGCCCCATCAGCGGCGACACCAGCATCGCACCGATCACCACGGCGGTACTGCCGAGGACGAGGCCGAGTGTCGCGATGCCGGTCGACAACAGGAGCTGGATCCAGTAGCCGGGCACGCGCCGGGCGTTGGACTCGAGCATGGCGCCGACCGTGCCGCGGCGTGCGGCTGGGCCGACGCCGAGTAGCGCCGCGAGGTGGTCCTGGAGCTGGACGACGGTCCGCTGGAGGGTTCGCCATACGCGTGCCGTTTCCCGCGGAGACGGCGGCGTGGTATCCTGTTCCGGCATGGCTACGATAATACGCATTTCGGAGGCAGGGTGATTGCCCTGGTGCTGTCCGGCGGCGGCGCGCGCGCCGCCTATCAAGTCGGCGTCCTCGCGGCGCTCAGCGAGCGGCTGCCGTCGCTCAACTTTCCCATTCTCACCGGGGTCTCGGCGGGGGCAATCAACACAATGTCGCTGGCGGCACATGGTGGGACGTTCGCCGATGCCGTCGACCGACTGCGGCAGGAGTGGGCCCGCCTCACCCCGGAGCAAGTCTATCGCATCCGCCCGGTGCGGCTGGGTGGCGCGGCATTGCGGTGGCTTGCGAGCACCGCGCTCGGTCGGGGTCGCGGGCAGGGCCCGGCGCAGGTGCGCGGCATGCTGGAGATGGAGCCGTTGCGCGAGTTTCTCACGCGCGCGATCGACATCGCCGGCGTCGAAACGAACCTCGCGTCGGGCCGCCTGCACGCCGCCGCACTGACGGCCACCTCGTACGCCAACGGTGAGTCGGTCACGTTCGTGCACGGCGCCGAGACGATCGCGATGTGGGCTCGGGTGGGCCGCCGGGCGGTGCGCACCCGGCTGACGCTGGACCACGTGCTGGCGTCGGCGGCAATCCCGGTCGTCTTCCCAGCGGTGCGGTTAGGCGAGGAGTACTTCGGCGACGGCAGCGTGCGCCGGACCGCGCCGCTGGCACCGGCCATTCACTTGGGCGCGCGCGCGATCCTGGCCATCGCGCTGCATCCGCGGGCGCCCGCGGCGCCCAGCGCCCCGTGGCTCTACCCGAGTGCCGCCGAGACGCTCGGCCTTGTGCTGAATTCCGTCTTCCACGACGCGCTGGACGCCGACGCCGAGCGCCTCGAGCGGATTAATCGGCATCTGGCCGTGATTCCTCAGGGCGTGGCAGTTCCCGATGGGCTCGTGCCGATCGAGCTGTTGAAGGTGCACCCGTCGCAGGATCTGGGTGTGCTAGCGGCAGGTTTCACGCGCCTGTTGCCGCGGGGCGTTCGGCTGGTGGTCGAGAGCCTGGGCGGCGAACGCGCCACGGCGGTGGACTTCGTGAGCTATCTGTTGTTCGATCCGGCCTACACGTCCCGGCTGATCGATCTCGCATACGCCGACGCGCAGAGGGAATGGCCGCGCTACGAAGCGTTCCTGGCGCGGGCGGGCTTCTAGCCTCCGATCGCGTAGGTGAGCGTGGTAGTCGTCGCGCGTTTGCAGAGCTCGTGGCGCGAGTCGGGCAGGCCGCTGATTCATGTGCAGCATCTGTCGGCGGAGCCCAATTCCCCGCTTCGTCCTGGGCAACCCGGAGTTGGGTTTAAGGACGAAGTAAAGCCGCAGTCCGGTGAGCCGGTGGTACAGAAGTCTGTAAGTAGCGCGTTTATCGGAACGACGCTCGAAGAGGATTTGCGTCGCCGCGGGGTGACGACACTCGTGGTGGTCGGGATGCAGACGAACATGTGTGTGTCGACGACCGCGCGCATGGCGGGCAACCTTGGCTTCACGACTTACGTCGTGTCCGATGCGACGGCGACCTTCGACAACACGGGGCCGAATGGCAAGCGTTACGCATCGGATCTGCTCCACGACGTAGCGCTTGCCGATCTACATGGTGAGTTCTCCACGGTCATCCACACCAACACGGTTCTGGCGGCTCTATGACAATTCGCAAAGTCAATCTCACGGAAATGTTCGGCCGATTTCACGAGTACTGGAAGCCAAAAATTGTCGGCGAGGTGAACGACAGCCTGGTGAAGCTTGTAAAATTCCAGGGGGAATTCGTCTGGCATCATCACGATCACGAAGATGAGCTGTTCCTCGTCGTGAAAGGACGGATGCGGATGGATCTCCGGGACCGTCAGGTCATTGTCGGACCGGGCGAATTCATCATCATCCCGCATGGCGTCGAGCATAAGCCCGTGGCCGAGGAGGAAACCGAAGTGTTGTTGTTCGAGCCGAACTCAACCCTGAACACCGGAAATGTTCGCAATGAGCGCACCGTCCCTGAGCTCGAACGTCTCTAAGCCTCAGGCACCGGAGATCGGCCTCGACCCCACCAGCGAGCGCGAGTGGGACGAGCTCCGACTCCTCGGCCACCGGATGGTCGACGACATGCTCGAGTACCTGCGGACCGTCCGGGAGCGTCCGGTGTGGCGCTCGGTGCCCGCTGAGGTACGCACACGCCTCGCAGGACCAGTGCCGCGCAAGCCGACCGCCGCGGCGGCAGTCTACGAAGAGTTCAAGCGAGACGTGCTCCCCTACCCGACGGGAAACATTCACCCGCGCTTTTGGGGATGGGTGATCGGGACGGGCACCCCGCTCGCCATGCTGGCGGATATGCTCGCGTCGGGGATGAATCCTCAGGTCGCTGAGTTCGACGACGCACCGGCGGTAGTGGAGAACCAGGTAATCGGATGGCTGGTTGAGCTGCTCGGCATGCCGGCCGGCACCCATGGGTTGCTGGTCTCCGGCGGCTCGATGGCCAACTTCGTCGGGCTCGCGGTCGCGCGACACGCGCGCGCGGGCTTCGACATCCGCGAGCTTGGCGTGAGCGGCGGGCCAGGACTCACGGTGTACGCGTCAAGCGAGACGCACTCATCGGTCCGCAAAGCGGTCGAGTTGTTGGGACTGGGTCACCAGGCGCTCCGCAGCATACCCGTCAACGCAGACTACACGGTCAACCTGGACGCGCTGCGCGAAACGCTTGCAGCAGACCGGGCCGCGGGGAGCCGGCCAATCTGTATTGTCGGCAACGCGGGGACCGTGAACACCGGGGCGACGGATGATCTGCGCGCGCTCGCCAAACTCTGCCGTGCTGAAGGGCTTTGGTTCCATGTCGACGGCGCGTTCGGCGCGCTCGCGGCCCTCGTTCCGGATCTTCGCAATGTGGTTCAGGGTCTCGAGCAGGCCGACTCGGTTGCCTTCGATCTTCACAAATGGCTTTACTTGCCCTATGAAGTCGGATGCACGCTGGTGCGAGACCAGACGGCACATCGCGCGACCTTCAACGTGACGCCCGCCTACCTCGCGTCATTCGAGCGCGGCATTGCGGCCGGCGGTTTCCCGTTTGCCGAGCGGGGCGTGCAGCTGTCGCGCGGATTCCGTGCGCTGAAGGTGTGGATGTCGTTCAAGACGCACGGGATCAATACGTTCGCGCAGCTGATTCATCAGAACGTCCGGCAGGCGCACTATCTGGCCGGCCTCGTGACGAAGCACCCCCTGCTGGAGCTCCTGGCGCCGGCCCCGCTCAACATCGTGTGTTTCCGGGTCGCGCTTCCCGGTAAGAGCGACGCCGAGTTGAACGCCTTGAACCGCGAGATCCTGCTCCGCCTGCAGGAAAGCGGCATCGCGGTTCCTTCACAGACGATGCTGGACGGCCGCTTCGCAATTCGCGTAGCCGTGAGCAATCACCGCAGCCGGCGCGAAGACTTCGACCTGCTCGTGCGGACGGTGGTCGAGATCGCCGCGAGCCTTCGTCCGGACTAACTCACCCGCGCTGCACGTCGAACACCAACCGTTCCAGCCGGGCGACGCGCTCGGCGGTCGACGGATGCGTGGAGAACAGCTTGAAGAGGCCACGGCCGTGAGCCGCGAGCGGATTCACCTGCGCCAGTGGCGCCATGGCGGGCTCGACGCGCATGGGGATGCGATGCGCCGCCGCATCCAGTTTTTTCAATGCGCTCGCCAGGGCGAGGGGCTGTCCTGAGATCTGGGCACCGCCGGCATCCGCCTTGAACTCGCGTTGCCGCCCGATGGCGAACTGGATCAGCATCGCGGCGATCGGCGCCAGAATCATCATCGCCAACGCAGCGATCGGATTCCCCCCCTCCTCATCATTCCGGCCACCAACGAACATCGCCATGTAAGCCAGGTGACTGATCGCGGCAGCGAGCGTGGCCGTAACGGTCATCAGGAGCATGTCGCGATGCTGGATGTGGGCCAGCTCGTGCGCGATCACGCCCTCGAGCTCCGCCTCGTTGACTGTGTCGAGTAGGCCCTGGGTCACACACACGACTGCATGCTCGGGATTGCGACCGGTCGCGAACGCGTTGGGCTGCGCATGGGGGGCGATGGCCACCGTGGGCATCGGAAGTGCTGCACGCTGCCGCAGTCGATCGACCATCGCATATAGCCGCGGTGCCTGCTGCGCCGTCACGATCCGTGCGCCGTAGGATCGCAGCGCGATCTGCGCCGAGGCGAAATACGCAACGAAGTTCATGACGCCGGCGATCACCAGCGCCATGATCACACCACTCTGCCCGCCGACCGCCTGCCCGATCGCGAGCAACAGCGCGGTCAGGCCGGCCATCAGAATGAAGACCTTCAGGTTTCTCATTGGCTCCTCACAAATGAAAGGCGAGACCTCGCTTGCGCGAAGGTCTCGCCTGGTCTCTGCGACCCGCCGCACCGTGCACCGGTCCGGTGCAGTCCTGACGATGCGGACGCGCGGGTATAGACCCGCGTAGCTACTCCCCTTCTTCCGCTGGCAATCTACTTGGGAGGTGGCGCGCACTTCAAGGCGCCCCGATCTTATGCGACCGTGGAACAAGTCCATGTGCTGCGCGACCTCGCGGTCATCTTTTCCGGCTCGCTGCTGGTCGTCCTGCTCTTCCATCGCCTCAAACTTCCTGCCCTGCCGGGGTTTATCGTCGCGGGGATCGTGCTGGGCCCCAACGCGCTCGGGCTGGTCTCGACACCCGAGAGCGTCGAGAACCTCGCCGAAGTCGGCGTCATCCTACTCCTGTTCACTGTCGGGATTGAGTTCTCCCTCAGCCGGCTGCGGGAGATGCGGCGTCAGGTTCTCGCGGGCGGAACGGCCCAGATGGGATTCACGATTCTCGCGACACTGGCCGCCGGCTTGGCCTTCCTGGGAAACTGGCGCGTCGCGCTGTTTCTCGGCTTTCTAGTCGCCTTGTCCAGCACGGCGATCGTGCTCAAAGTGCTCAGCGATAAGGGCGAGATCGACGCCCCCCATGGCCGCCTCGCGACCGGCGTCCTGATCTTTCAGGACCTGTGCGTCGTGCCGATCATGCTCGTCCTGCCGTTCCTCGCCGGCAAGGCCGACGGCGGCCTCGGCGGACTCATGTTGGCGCTCGGGAAAGCCGCGCTCGTCGTTGTGTTGGTGATCCTCGCCGCACGCACGATCGTGCCGGGGGCGCTCTCAGGGATCGTCAAGACGCGCAGCCGCGAGCTGTTCCTCATCGCCGTGATCCTCATTGGCACGATCACCGCGCTGGTCACGGCGGCCGCCGGGGCATCGCTCGCGCTCGGCGCCTTTCTCGCAGGGCTGATTATTTCGGAATCCGATTACGGCCACCAGGCGCTCGCGGAGCTGATGCCGTTTCGGGATGTCTTCATTTCGTTGTTCTTCGTCGCGGTCGGCATGCTCGTGCAAATCCACACAATCCGCGAGCACATCGTCATCACGTTGATTGCCGTCGCCGTCATCATGGGAGGCAAGACGTTGTCCGCGGCCGTGGGACCGGCGATACTGGGCTACTCCGGTCGGGTGGCGCTGCTCGCCGGCGTCGCGGTCTCGCAGATTGGAGAGTTCTCGTTCGTGCTGGCAAGGGAAGGACGCACGGCGGGTCTGCTGCCCGATCTGCTGTACCAGCAATTCCTCGGCGTCGCAGTGATCACCATGCTGATTACGCCGTTCCTGATGCAAGGCGGTCCGGCGTTCCTCGAGGCGTTTGAGAAGGCCGTGCCGCTCGACAAGGTGTTGCCCGGATTCCGGCCGCGCGGGTTCGCGCCGGTCCAGGATCCCATCAAGGATCACGTCATAATCGCGGGCTACGGACTGAACGGGCGCAATCTCGCGGCCGCCCTTCGGGCGATCAACGCACCCTATCTCGTCATCGAGCTGAACGCGCAGACCGTCCGGAATGCGCGCGCCCACGGCGAGCCGGCGTTTTACGGCGACGCGACACGGGAGGAGATCCTTCATGCGCTCGGCATCGACCGCGCGCGCATGTTCGTGATCGCGATCTCGGACCCCGGCGCGACTCAGCGGATGGTCCGAGTCGCGCGCGCGCTCAACCCCAGGGTGTATATCATCGCGCGGACACGCTACGTCGTCGAGATTCCGGAGCTCTCACGTCTCGGCGCCAACGTCGTGATCCCGGAGGAATTCGAGACATCCATCGAGATCTTCTCGCGCGTACTCGGGCATTACAACGTCCCGCGCGACGACATCGAGCGCCTCGTCGACGAGATCAGGGCGTCGCACTACCAGGCGCTGCGGCCGGGCACCCGTCCGCGCCTGACGTTGAGCGGCGCGCTCGGCTCCATGCCGCAGATGCACGTCGAACGGATCGTTTTGGGGCCAAGCGCACCCGTGATCGGACGGACGCTCGCGGATACGGGGTTGCGATCCAAGACCGGAGCGCTGGTGCTCGCGATACGGCGCGGCGAAAGCGATCTGGCCACGCCCGAGGCGACGTTCCGGCTCGACGCGGGCGACGTCCTCGTGGTGGTCGGCCAGCCGCAGCAGCTCAAGGGAGCCTACCGGGTGCTGACCGGCTCCGAGCCGGCCTAGCGCAGCAGCTCCTTCGCCGAGTCGATCGCGTCGCGCGAGCCGGCCAACGCCACGACATCACCCGCTTCGAGACGCTCGTCCGCTTGCGGCACGACGATCGACTCGTTGTTGCGTGAAATGGCCAGGATGGTGGCGCCGCTGCGGCCGCGGAGGTTGAGCTCCGCGAGGCTGCGTCCGACCGCGGGACTGCGCTCTTCGATTCGCAACGCGACGGGCGCTCCGAGCCCGGGCAGGAGTTGATTCACGTCGGCAAGCGCGGTGTCATCCGTCTCACTGCCCTTGCGCGCGTAGCGCCCCAGCGCTGCGACGACGGCTTGCGCACCCGCGCGCACGTGTCCCTCGAGGTCGCGCACGCTCCGCCAGATGGCGACGCCGAAGCCCGCCACGACCAGGAACAGCGCCAGCGGTCCGGAATAGCTGGGCAGGAAAAGCTGCGTGAGGGTGACGACAACGATCCCCGCCGCAAGGGCGACGCCGAGCTGCAACGTGATCCCGAGGGTGCGGCGGGGCGCCGCATCGAGATCCGCCTTGCCGCTCGCCGGCGGCAATGCCGCCTCCGACAACGTTCCACCCAGGCTGCGCGCGATCCGGCCGATGCCCAACACCAGAGGCAACGCCGCCGCCACGGTCGCAAGGAGGATCAGCGCGCGGGCGATGCTTCCACTCGCGCCCACGCTCGATACGAGCGCCACCGCGAGGGCGTCGAACTGCATTGCCACCACGATGATCAGCCCGCTGAGGACGAGGACGTCCAACAGCAGCAGTCGGATCAATCGGCGGATGTTGCGACCCATGCCGCCGTCAGCGCGCGGCGCGGTGGACGCGGCTTTCAGGCGATCGAGCCACGAGCCATACAAGGCCGCGAATGTTTGGAGCGGGCGCGGCAGTTTGCGGTCGACGTAGGCCGCGACAGGACCGGATGCGCGGATGAGCCACGGCGTCGTCAGCGTCGTGATCGCCGAAACGGCGACCGTGACGGGATAGAGGAAATCACCCGTGGCCCCGAGCGCCACGCCGAGCGAGGCGATGATGAAGGAAAACTCTCCGATTTGCGAGAGGCTCATGCCCGCCTGGAGGGCCGTGCGCGTGCCCGCGCCCGCGAAAAACGCGCCAACGGTGACGCCCAGCGACTTTCCGATCAAGACGATCGCTGTGAACGCGACGACCGCGCGCCAATGCTCGGCCACGAGGCGCGGCTCGATCAACATGCCGACCGAGACGAAAAAGATGGCCGCGAACATGTCGCGGACGGGCTGCACGAGGCGTTCAATAGCTTCGTTATTCCCCGATTCGGCGACCAGGGAGCCGGCCAGGAACGCGCCCAACGCCACCGAATAACCCGCTGCCAATGCGACATACGCGGTGACGAAACAGATGCCGATACTCGCGACCAGCGTGGTCTCCGCGCGTCCGATGCGCATGACGAAGCGAATGAACCGCGGCACGATGAGGATACCGGCCACAAGCAGTGCCACCAGGAATAACACCAATCGGCCGACCGTCCCGGCCAGCTCCCGTGTTGACAGACCCGCGCCGGTCGCGACGGCGGTGAGCACCGCCATGAAGACGACCGCCATGAGGTCCTCGACCAGGAGTACGCCGACGACCAGCTCCCGCAGCCGGCCACCGACCCGCTCCTCGTCGAATACCTTCGCGATGATCGTGGTGCTCGATATCGCGACGATCGCGCCCGCGAACACGCTCTCGAGAACAGTCCACCCGAACAGCTGACCGGCAAGGAATCCGAGCCATGCGGCGAGGCTCGACTGAACGAACGCCGTGAAGCCGGCGGTCGGACCGACCCGGATCAGTTTGGCGAGATGAAATTCGAGCCCCAGCGAAAACATCAGAAGAATCACGCCGAGCTCGGAGAGGGTCCGGACCGTCGCGGGATCGGCCACGATGGGAATCGGGACGTGCGGACCGACGATTAGCCCCGCGATGATGTAGCCGAGCACGACCGGCTGGCGCAGCCGCTGAAAGAGCACCGTCGTGATCGCCGCGACGGCGAGGACGATGGTCAGCGAGCGGAGAAACTCGTGCAGATCGTGCATGATCGGCACAATAGCCTCGGGCGGGATAGAATCAACCGGTCCCGATCGAGGAATCTCCCATGATCGCCCTGCTCGTTTTGCTCGCCGTCACGCAGCAACCCGGCTCGCTGACCATCGGCTCCGCAGTCGCGCGAGCCGGTCAAGCCGGATCCGGCTTCATCGAAGTGCCCGCCGGTGTCGACGCCGCCACTCGCATCCCCATCACGATCGTTCGAGGTGCGCAGACAGGGCCGACGCTCGCGTTGATCGCCGGAACGCATGGCTCCGAAGTGGCGCCGATCGTGGCGTTGCAGCGCGTTCGGGCGACGCTCGATCCCGCGCAGCTGCGAGGCACGATACTCATCGTTCACGTCGCGAACATGCCGTCGTTCCTCGGCCGCACCGTTTACTACAGCCCGATCGATGGCAAGAATCTGAACCGCGTCTATCCGGGAAAGGCCGACGGGACAGTCTCCGAGCGCATCGCCTACGCGATCACGAATCAGATCATCGAGCGCGCCGACTATCTCGTCGACATTCATTCGGGTGACGGCAATGAGTCACTCCGGCCGTACACCTACTGGAGTCCTCTCCGGCTCGATGCGCGCGCCGATTCTATTGCGCGCGAGATGGCACTCGCGTGGGGCAACGATCACATCGTGATCGACACCGTACGGCCACGCGACCGGCAGGCGTCGGTGTACACGCAGAACACGGCGCAAATTCGCGGGAAGCCGGCGCTGACGACGGAAGCCGGCTATCTCGGCGTTGCCGCTGAGGACATGGTGCAACGCAACGTCGACGGCGCTTTTCGGCTGTTGCGCTATTTCCGCATGATTCCGGGCGAGGTCGAGCGGGTGCGCCAGCCGCTGTTCTTCGAGCACACAGAAGTGCTGCGCAGTCCGGCCACCGGTGTCTGGCATCCGAAAGTCGAGCGCGGGCAAAGCGTCCAAAAGGGCGCACTCATCGGCGTGCTCACTGATTTCTTCGGCCAACCGCTGGCCGAGATCCGCGCGCCGTTCGGCGGCATCGTCCTATATGTGGTGGGCACACCGGCGATGTCGCAGGGCGAACCGATGGGAATGATTGGAGAGCCGCGGCTGGAGCGGTGAAAAAGGTGCGCCCAGATTCCTTCAGGGCAGTCCCCTGAGTCCGTCGTCATGCAACGGTCTGCTGCTGTTGCAGGCTGCGGTCGTGGATGGAGAAAGCAGCAGCTGTGCCGTGAGGGCTCCGTGCGCTGCGCGCATCGTTCATGACAAGGACTCCCACACGTCGTCCTGCAGCTGGAGCGCGCTGAGCAAACTGGCGTCCGAAGCATTCAGCGGGCGTAGTTCCATTCTCTAGAGAAGCATCTCGACTCGTTCCGTCGCCAGCGTCCACCGCTCGAGCCCGGCCTCGAGATCGCGCTTGAGTGTCTCGAGTTGTACACCAAGCGTGCGGGCCGTCGCGGCCCCGTCAGGACGCGTGTAGAGGGCCGGGTCCTCGAGCGCCGCGACGACACGCGCGACCTCGGCTTCCAGTGTCCCGACGGCGACTTCTGCCTCCTCGAGCTCACGCTGCGCGCGGCGCAGCTCCTTGCGGGGGTCGTTCTTGGTAGCTGGCGCGACCCGCTGGCGCTCGTGCATCTGGCGCAACGCTTGCTCCTCCTCGGCGCTGACGGCGGCGGCATGCTCGCGCTCGATGCTGATTTCTTCCCACTCCGCGAAACCGCCGGCGAACTCGGTCACGCACCGCTCGTGCAGGATCCAAATCCGTGTGGTCAACGCGCGCAGCAATTCCCGGTCGTGGCTCACCAGGATCACCGTGCCGTCGTATCCCTCGATCGCGTCCTCGAGCGCCTCGATCGATTCGACATCGAGATGATTCGTCGGCTCGTCCAGGATGAGCAGGTTGGCGCCCGAGAGCATCAGGATCGCCAGGGCGACGCGCGCTCGCTCGCCTCCCGACAGCGAGTCGGCGCGGCGCAGCACCTCCTGGCCCGAAAAGCCGAAACGACCAAGGTGCCCCTGGATCGGACCGCGCTCCCATTTAGGGCGCAGCGCGGCGATCACGTCGTAGAGCGTCTTGTCGAGCGGCACCTGCGACAAATCCTGCCGGTAGTAGCCGGTCTTGATTGACCCACCGAGCCGGAGCTCGCCGCCCTTCGTGGGATGCTCGCCCAGCAGCGCCCGCAGCAGCGTGGACTTTCCCGACCCGTTGCGTCCGATGATCCCTACCACACCGGTGCGATCCAGCGTTCCGCTGAACCGCTCCAGCAGCGTGCGGTCACCGACCGCAATACTCACGCTCTTTGCCGTGACGACCTGATCGCCACCCCGATCGGCCACCTCGAACCGCAGCGCCATCGTCCCGTCGGCGCCGATGACGGGGCTCAGCCGCGGCAGCCGCTCGAGCCGTTTGCGCCTGCCCTTGGCCTGTTTGCTGTTCTGCCCGGCGATATTGCGGGCGATGTAGTCGCTCTCTTTCGCGATGGTTTTTTGCTGCTGTTCGAATGCCCGCTGCTGCGTCAGTCGGCGCTCGGCGCGCTGCGCGACAAAGTCGGTGTAGCCCGCCGAGTACGGCACGGCGGTACCGCCCTCGAGGTGCAGCACGTGATCCACCGTGGCGGACAGAAACGCGCGGTCATGGCTCACGAGCAGTGCGGTCCGCTCGCTCGCGGCCAGGTATTGCTCCAGCCAGCGGGTCGTCTCGAGATCCAGATGGTTCGTGGGCTCGTCGAGCAGCAGGACGTCGGCGGTGGACATCAACTGGCGCGCCAGGCCCAACCGGCCGAGCTCTCCGCCACTCAGCGCCGACAGCGGCGTCACCCGCGCTTGCGTGGGATCGAACTCGAGCCCGTGCAATACCGCGTCGATGCGCGCCGTGACGGCATAGCCCCCCTCGCGTTCGAAGCGCTCCAGATCTTCGCCGTACTGCGCCAACGCACCCGGCGACGAGTCGTGGGCGAGGTTGGCCGCTTGTTCCACCAGCGACTGTTCGAGCGCGAGCAGCTCGGCGAGCTCGCCGGCCGCGGCTTCCCACACCGTCGTCGCGGCGCCGTAGTTGCGGTGCTGTTCGAGCAACGACACGCGGAGACGCGGGGCGCGTGTAATGTTCCCGCGGGTGGGTTCGAGATCACCGGTCAGCAGCCGGAACAGCGTCGTCTTGCCGGTGCCGTTGCGGCCGACGATGCCCCAGCGCTCGCCGGGAGCGACCGTGAACGTGACGTTGGAGAAGAGGGTGGTAGCACCGAAGTCGACGCCGACACCGGTGAATGCGATTTGCGTCATAGCTCCGGCCCTTACGGCTCGTCGCCGCTCGGCCCGTAGATCTGCGGCACCTTCGAGCCCATCGGCCGCAGATAGGTCGTGATCTGGCCGCGGTGATGGACGATGTCGAACAGAAAGCTCCACGCCATCGGTGACGCGGGGCGCTGGCTGCCGAAGAACTCCAGCGTACCATCCCAGCGCGCCGCAGGCAGCGCGCTCCAGCGCTTGGCCATGCCCTCGCTCTGCTTCTCATACGCCGCGAGCACTTCCTTCATGGTCGCCGGCACCGGTGGTGGCGCCCACTCCGCTTTCCCGTTTTCGAGCGCCTCGATGATCATCTTCTCTTCGCAGACGATCTGCCAGGCGATCTCCTGCGCCGTGCGCGACTTCGGATCTGGCTTGTAGTCAGAGCGTTCCGGAATCCTTGCAAGCACTTTGCGGGTCGTGGCAGCTTCTTTCGACCAGAAATCGGTAAAGAGCATTCTCTCGTCCACCCGAGCTCCTAGTTGGTCGTCCACCGATGATAGACGGGCGTGACATCGAAGGCTAGGAGCCTCTAGCCACCCCGCAGCCGTCGCGCGACGTCCCGGCTCCACGTCGCTTGTTGAGCGGCGCGCAGCCCGTGCCCGACCTCGGCGTCGTAGCGCTAGTGCGTTTGCTCGTGGCCCGGGGCGCTCCTGCTCTGCGCGCTGTCGTTCACGATGGCCGCCTTCACCCAGGACTGGCGTGGACGGAACGCGGCGATCACGCGGAACTCGCCGGCAAAAGCCTGGAGCTCCTGCACGGTGAGCGAGGCGGGCTGGGGGAAGGTCGCTACCAGCGAAGCTCGGTTGGGAAATACTTCGAAATCAGTTCTTGGTAGAAGGGCCGCAACTGCTCGACATGCGGCCGCACGTGGCTCTTGGTATACAGGTCGTACGGATTGAAAGCTCGTACCCAGTCGAACATTTCCTTGTCCCGGTCGTTCATGAGGTGCTGATATTCCCCTTCGCGGTGCGCCGGATAGAAGGAGTGATAGCGGATCATGTAAAGGGCCGCTGGCGGCAAGTAATCTTTGACGACGTGATACAGGTATTCGTCATGGCCCCAGGAGAGATGAACGTTCTCCAAGCCGCAGCCTTCAAAGTAGATGCCGGCGCGAGTCTGGTATTTCGGCTCGCGACTGTCCGGATTGTCGGCGAAGAACTGATGAAAGACGATCTTGTCCGAATAGGCGCAGCCTACTGGAAACGTATCGCCGACCACGGCCCACTGTGGCTCTCCGTAAAGACAGAGGATTTTTCCCAGATCGTGAATAAGGCCCGTCAGGATGAACCAGTGCGGATGGCCATCCCGGCGGATCTGTTCGGCCGTTTGAAGCAGATGCTCAAGCTGGGATAGATCGGTATCGGGATCGCTATCATCGACCAGCGTGTTCAAAAACTCCATCGCTTCCCAGATTCCCATTCTGCGCCGTGACAGCGACAGAAACTCTTTCTTCTTGGCCTGCACGAAATCGAGCGTTTGATGGCGGTGATTGAGCCGGTAGAACTCGCGCACGCTGGGCCGTGCGCCGGCTTCATAATTGCGAAACTGCTCGTTGGCCTTATTGGGGTTCGTCGCCTGAAAGGGATAACGGACTTTTAGGAAGTCCTCCCATTCCTCGAGCTTGGAAAGAGGGGCGTCCGAATTGGATGACGTGTCTGTCGCGGCCATGGATCTCACACTGAAGCGGACGCCTGTATCGTCTCACCCGGACCATGCGGCATGCCGCGTGCCACCGCTGCAAAACGCGCGCCCCAGGGCGTGACCAGCGCTTGGTGCTCAGCCGTTACGGTTCTGTGAGCACGGTTCTGTGAGCGTTGCACCTCGACGAGAAGCGCCTTCCCTCTTTATCCCGCCCCCCGTCGATCCAGACTGCGATATTGAATCGCCTCGCTCACGTGCTTCGGCTCGAGCGCCGGCACCTGATCGAGATCTGCGATGGTTCGGGCGATCTTGAGGATCCGGTGGTACGCACGCGCCGAAAGCCCGAGCCGAGTGATGGCTGTCTTGAGCAGCGCATCGGCGCCGTCGGAGACTTTGCAGTGCGCGCGGATATCGCGCGGCGCCATGTGCGCGTTGGCGTAGATCCCGGGACGATTCGCGAAGCGCTCGCGTTGCAGCGTCCGCGCGCGATCGACCCGTTCTCGCATCGCCGCGCTCGATTCCCCGCCGCTCTCGCTGGTGAGGGCTTTGTACCTGACCGCCGGCACCTCGAGGTGGATATCGATCCGATCGAGCAGCGGTCCCGACACCCGCGCCAAATAGCGCTGTACCACGAGTGCCCCACAGGCGCACGTATGGTGCGGATCGCCGAACCATCCGCAGGGACAGGGATTCATCGCAGCGGCGAGCATGAAGCGCGCCGGGTACGTCAAACTCATCGCCGCGCGGGCGATCGTGACGACCCCATCCTCCATGGGCTGGCGCAGGACTTCGAGGACGTTCTTCCGAAACTCCGGGAGCTCGTCGAGGAACAGCACGCCTCCGTGCGCCAGGCTGACTTCACCGGGTCGCGGATACGACCCGCCGCCAATCAGGCCCGCATCGGATATGGTGTGATGGGGTGCGCGAAACGGCCGCCGCGCGACCAGCGACTCGCCGAGCGGCAGTGTGCCCGCGACGGAATGGATCTTGGTGGTCTCGAGCGCCTCGTCGAGGCTCATTCGTGGCAGAATCGTCGGGAGCCGGCGCGCGAGCATCGTCTTACCGGATCCTGGAGCACCGACCATGATGATGTTATGCCCGCCGGCCGCCGCGACCTCGAGCGCGCGCTTGGCGCGTGCCTGCCCCTTCACCTCGGCGAAATCCACGTCGTCCTTGGCGCGCTCGGCAAACAGGCTCGCGACGTCCACGGCCGCGCCCGGGAGCTCCGCCCTTCCTTCTAAATAGTCCGCGATCTCGGCCAGGCAGCCGGCGCCGAGCACTTGCAGCCCATCGACCACACCGGCCTCGGGCAGGTTTTCGCGCGGCAGGATGAGAGCCTCGACGCCGGCTGCCCGCGCCGCGAGCGCGACCGGCAACGCGCCGCGAACAGGACGAATCGCTCCCTCGAGCCCCAGCTCCCCCAGGACAGCGATCTTCGGCAGTCGCTCGGCGACGATCTGCTCGGTCGCGGCGAGAATCCCCAAGGCGATGGGAAGATCGAAGGCGGAGCCGGTCTTTGGGACATCTGCCGGGGCGAGATTGATCGTCACGCGCCGCAGCGGGAACTTGAAACCGGTATTCGCGAGCGCGGCGGAAACGCGTTCGCGACCTTCCTTCACCGCGCCCTGTGGCAGCCCGACGGTGATGAACGTCGGCAACCCGTTGGCGATATCGGTTTCGACCTCGACCAGGTACGCGTCGATGCCAAGAACCGCCGCCGAGCGAATGCGCGCCAGCATGGCGGAACAGTACGACGCGAAGACGGAGAGTTGGTACGCAGAAAACGCGGCACGGCGTGGATTACTGCGAGCGGCTAGGGAATCACCTCGACTCGGACGTTGGCCTTGATTCCGCTGCCGATGGCGAAGTTGTAGGTTCCGGGCCTCTGCGCCCGCAGCGTGAAGACCGCAGAGGAATCCGACGATTCGAGGCTCACGAGCTGAAGGTTCTGACCCTGGGCGCTCAGCCGCTGCTGGCTCGCGCGGAGGGCTGCGCTGAGCGCATCCATCGACGTCTCGTTCCCGTGCAAATCGTGCGCGCGCAAGCGGAGCGCGAAGGGCGTCCCGACCCTAACGATGATCGACCTGCCGTTCACCGATTCACCGTTGCGCTCGAGGATCAAGGTGTCGATCGACCCTGGATCGGCGCGCAGCACCATGATTCGCTCGACCGAGTCGATGGTCGCGAAGATAGCGGCTTCACCCGCGCGGGTGCCGAGAACCACCTCGACAACGACTCGTCCCGTCGAGTCGAGCACTGCCGATTCAGGGTTCACGCGTGCGTTGAGCGCGCGGAAGCGTACGCTGCGCCCCGTCGCGGCGGTGCCCTGCACCGTGCGTGCCTTGAAGATCAGAGGCTCCGCGAGCGCGCTGCCGACGGCGGCGCGACTTGAGCTCACCGGCAGAAAGCCGGTATTGACCCCTGACAGTCCGGCCTGCGCCGCGATCTCGAGGTCCGCCGGCGCCAGGCCGCGGACGCGAACGGAAGCGACGCTGCCGCGGTTGACCGCATTCGCTGGCACCACAAATGTGGCTCGTCCGTCGGAGTCGGTCAGAGATGAGAGCGGTGTGCCACTGCCGCCATTCAGCTCGACCAGTTCTCCGGAGATCGCGTTGCCAAGCGAGTCTGTCACCGTGGCGACCACCGTGGCGGAGTCGCCCGTGCGCCCGAAGTCGATGGCCCCCGGGTTCAGTCGAAGACGGGACGGTCTCGCCGCTGTGACGGAGAAAAACAGGCCTGGCTGCCCCGGGAAGCTGTTGCCCGTGCTCGTGCGAATCTCGAACCGATAGGTTCCTGCCCGCGCGACCGGCGGCAGCCGAAACACGGCGATCCCGCTGTCATCGGTGACCGCGGCCACGTCCCGCGACAGGCCAAGCGCCGTCGTCCCGGTGAGCACGAGGCTGGTGCGTCCCATCGGCGTCCGGCCGCGAGCGAGGCGAACCCGGACGAGCGTCGGGGTACCGACACTGGTGACGAGCTCCGCCGGCAACGCCACCGCGGTAATCGGAACGAACGCCCCCCCTGGCTCCGTACCCGCGCCGTTCGGGGGCCGGGGTGACACCGTGCGGCGACCCTCACAGGCGGCGGCGCTTGCGATCACCTCACGGCCGGCTCCGGCGCTACGCAGATCGGCCCAATCCCGCTCCGTCGGCCGGAACGTCAAGCAACTACGCCGTACCACCTCGGCCACTTCGGCCTGGGCAAACATCGGATTCGTGAGCAATCGTACCAGCTCGGCCTTGTCGAGAGGTGGCGGCGCCTGAGCGGCCACGCCGGCGTGTACTCCGGGAGCGGGCGCGGCGAGAATCGCCAGAACAAGAATCGGAGGACGAAGTCTCAGACTAGGGGCGGGTGCAGGATGAGCGTTCAAAGCGCTGCTCGACGGCACGCACGTCAGCGAACAGCGCCTGATCGCGCTGCTCTCGCGTACGATCAGTCGCGGCCATCGTTTCCTTGCGCGCGAGGCTATACGCCAGCCAGGCATCCTCCACCTGTTGCAAACCGCGTGACAAGCCGTCGCAACCCATGCGGCGCGACTCGTACATGCGCCCGCGCAACGTGAACGCGGCGATGGCTGCCGCGAGCGTCTCGGCGCGATGATCCAACGTCGCAACATCCGGCGCCGCCACGATTGCAGGAGCGGCGTCCGCCCTTCCAGCGGGTGCATCGGTTCGCGATGCGAGCACCACGTAGAGCGTCGTCACAAGGACGGCTCCCCCAAGACCAGACGCGAGGTACATCGCGGGGCGCCGGAGCGCCGCTGTCCAGTTCCGGTGACGTATCGGGCGCGGCGCTACACGCGGTTGCGGAGCCGCCGATGAGATATCTGCAGGAAGATCGAGCGCGTCGTCGTCGCTGTCCGCGTCGGGCAGCAAGATGGGATGATTGGGTTTTGAGCTTGTCGCGGTCACCTGCCGGATCCCAGTTGTTGAGCTTGGATCAGACACTGCTGCACCTTCCTTCCACGTGGCGGGGTGCGGCAAATTTCATACCCGACTGCAACAGTTTTTACTGTTGTCCTGTCGTGAATTGCACTTCTCGCCGTCACAAGTTGTAAGCAACCTGATACAATTTCCGCAGCAGGTATCCGGATATCTTGGAACCGTGAGTTCGGTGCATCTTCGCTCGATCAAGCGCCGCAGGGCCGACGAGACGTCATTCCCCTTCAACGTTCCCGCGATCAAAACGCTCGACGAGCTCGCTCTCGACACGCCGGTCACGTTTTTTGTGGGGGAGAACGGCTCGGGAAAATCCACGCTGCTCGAAGGAATCGCCGCCGCCGTGCGCCTGCCAGCAATCGGGAGCGCCGATCTGCAGCGCGATGAGACGCTGGCCGCCCAACAGCGGTTCGGCAAGACGCTGCGGCTTAGCTGGACCAAGAAAGCAACGCGCGGATTCTTCTTGCGCGCAGAGGACTTTTTCGGTTTCACGAAGCAGCTCGCGCACCAACGAGTCGAGCTGCAACAGCAGGCCGAGCAGATAACCAAACAGTACGCGACGGAGGGTCGCTCAGCCTACGCGACGGGCCTCGCGCTCGGTCCGCTGCACGGCTCGCTCGCGGACATGGAACGCCGGTATGGCGTCGATCTCGACGCCAATTCGCATGGTCAGAGTTTTCTCACGCTGTTTCAATCGCGGTTCGTGCCGGGAGGTCTGTACCTCTTGGACGAACCCGAAGCGCCCCTGTCACCGCAAAGCCAGCTCGCCCTGTTGGCGATGATGGCCGAGATGATCGGGAAGGACGCCCAGTTTGTCATCGCGACGCACTCCCCGATTCTGCTCGCGTTCCCTAATGCGCGGATCTATAACTTCGACGCCACCCCAATTCAGGCGGTGGCGTACGAAGAGCTGGACCATGTTCGGATCACGCGGGACTTTTTGACGGCTCCGGAACGGTACTTGAATCGAATTCTCGGCCCAGCCTCGCGCTCGTCAGCGGATTCCGATCGAAACACCGATCTGTAGCACCCGCATGATCACCGATGTCTCTACGTAGTTGGCGCTGACTGACCCATCGGAATTCGTGGTGAAGCCGTCCACCGGGATATACCTGACGTTGTCATGACGAGCGCCTCGCGCGCCGATGTCGATAGCAATGGGGGTGCGTCCCGTCGCCAGGAAGAGAAGCACGCCGCCACCGGCTGACGTGCTCGTGGTCAGATCGCCGGTGATGTTAATGTCCCCAGTGCTGCAGCCGCAGTCACCAGAGCTGATGCCGGTGAAGAACCACGCTCCCCCTACTGTCGCAAACCCGTAGATCCGGAGCGCGCCCGAACCCAGCGTGAGCTGCGGGCCGGCCCCTAATGTTGCGATCTGCGATGTGGTCGAGATACCGGACCCCTGATAGCGGTTTTCATATGACATCCACCCACCATCGATCCGCAGCCCGAGGGGCAAACCCAGCACGCCAAAGCCGGAGAAGCCCGGCGCGACGTTTCCGGTGCGGCGGAACTTGCCCTGCGGTTGACCTACGGTGAAATCGAAACCGAAGTGGGCACGCTCACCTTCGTTCACCTCGCGAAGGGCTGAGCGTTGGCCGACGAGGGGAGCAGACGTGATAACCGCCAGGCCCAGCACCGCCATGCCGATCCGCCGCATATGCCCATCCTGTGAGAGGGGAGTCGCCTGCGCGGTAGCGCAAAGGCAATGCACATGCCAAGCTTCCGCCCCACACTTTCTTCTACCCTCTGACCTAAAAGTGGGACATCTCGCGCAAGTTATGGACACGATCCGCTACGAAGATTTTGCGAAGGTGGACATCCGCGTCGGGCGCGTGATTGCCGCCGAAGATTTCCCCCAGGCGAGAAAGCCGGCATACCGGCTGAGCATAGACTTCGGTCCCGCCGTCGGCGTAAAGAGCTCGAGCGCGCAGATCACGAAGTACTACGACCCCGGAAATCTGGTGGGCAAACTGGTGCTCGCGGTGGTGAATTTTCCCCCGCGTCAGATCGCAACGTTTTTTTCTGAAGTCCTGACGCTAGGCGTGATTCTTGGGGAGGGTGATATCTGTCTCGTGCATCCCGACCGTGACGTGCCGCTCGGCAGTGCGATCCGCTGACCCGAACCGCGCTTCCACGTAGTCGTCCAGAATACGCAGAAAATCGGCGACGATGCTCTCGCCTTTGAGGGTCGTCTTGAGCGCGCCATCGACATACACGGGCGCCTTCGGCTCCTCCGCGGTCCCTGGCAGCGAGATCCCTATATCAGCGTGTTTGGACTCGCCCGGCCCGTTGACCACGCAGCCCATCACCGCCACGCGCAGCTCTTCCGATCCGGGATACCGCGCCTGCCACGCCGCCCGGCGCTTGCGCAAATAGCTCTGGATCTCCTCAGCCATCTCCTGGAAGAACGTCGACGTGGTTCTGCCACAACCGGGACACGCCGTGACCTGAGGGGTGAAGCTCCGCAAGCCAAGCGACTGGAGAACTTGCTGTGCGACCTGCACCTCCTCGGTACGGTCACCGCCCGGTCGAGGTGTGAGCGAGACGCGAATCGTATCGCCGATCCCTTCCTGGAGCAGAATTGACAAGCCGGCGGTGCTCGCGATGACACCCTTTGTCCCCATGCCGGCTTCGGTGAGACCGAGGTGAAGCGGATAGTCACACCGGCGCGCGAGCATGCGGTATACCGCAACGAGGTCCTGAACGCCCGAGACCTTCGCCGACAGAATGATCCGATCGTGCGGCAACCCCGACTCCTCGGCCAGCGCCGCGGATCGCATGGCACTCTCGACCATGGCGTCCATGGTCACCTCACGGGCGTCTCGCGGCTCGTCGCGCGTGGCATTCGCATCCATCATGTCGGTCAGCAACTGCTGGTCGAGGCTCCCCCAGTTCACGCCGATGCGAACCGGCTTGCCCTGGTCGATCGCCACCTGGATGATCGTGCGGAAGTTGTCGTCGCGACGCTTGGTACCGACATTGCCGGGATTGATGCGGTACTTCGCGAGGGCGCGCGCGCATGCGGGATGCTTCGTGAGCAGCAGGTGGCCGTTATAGTGGAAGTCACCGATGACCGGAACATCGACTTCGGCCACGATGTCGGGGACCGCGCGTGCCGCGTCGTCCGTATTGACCGTGACTCGAACCAGCTCGCTTCCCGCGGCGTGGAGCGCACGCACTTGGGCCGCCGTCGCCGCCGCATCTGCGGTGTCGGTATTGGTCATGGATTGAACGACGACCGGGTGGAGGCCACCGACCTTCACCCCACCGACATCCGTCACAACGGCCTGTCTACGGACTTGTCCGGTCACCCGACCAATATAGCGGTGGCCCGCTAGCAGGAACGAGGACGCTGAGTGCGAGCTGCGCGCGTCAGAAGCGGATGCCGAGACCCGCCGTCACCTCGCCGCTGGAATAGATCATGGAGGCATAACCGTAGCAGTTGCCGAACGCGTCGCAGTACGACGACGAGCCCGTCTGACGATTCGTGTTTGTCATGCGATAACGGCCATCGATCCGTCCGACCATCGACCGCCCGACATCAAACATGAACCCGGCGCCGACATTCCACGCAAAGCGCCACTGCGACGATCCATCACGGCCCTCGATGTGCGGCGTGAAGCCGGTTGTGCCCAGGCCGAGGCTCACATAGCCGCGGCCGGCTCCCTCGTAGCCGTAGTAGAGACCGCTGATGTCGATCTGGTCGAGAGTGACATTACCCTCCCTGGGCTGGGCGACGGTTCCGCCATGGAGTTTGGAGTCGGCGCGCGCGTAACCGATTTCGAAGCCAAAGCGCGGTTGCGGCATGATCACGAGGCGTCCGCCGAAGGTCGGAGAATCATCGACCTTCACCTTGTTGCCCGCGTTGCCTCCGGTTCCGACTCCGACATACAGATCGCTCGCGATGTAGTAGCCGCCAATGGCAAACAACGAGACTTTCTTTTGCGCGACCGCGCTACCAGCAGCGCTCACGGCTAACGTCCCGACGATGGCGACTGCGGCAACACGGTGTGACGTACGAAGCACGGCGGCCGTCCTTTGTGAGGGAGTGCATGTCACGTGCGGAGAATCGAACGCCGTGAGAGAACCAGCAAGTTGCCCCTTCGTTCCATCGCGCGCGAGCCGGACGGCAGCGACCGTTGTCCTAAAGTGCTATGCGGTACTGGCCAAACCGAAGGGCCCGGTCCATGCTAGGATCGATGGCTTCCGCGTTCGACGTGCCCGGGTGGACGCGCGCGCGTACGCTGCGGGTGATGGCGATCGTCGCGGTCGCCTACTACATCGGCGCGCGCGTCGGTCTGGCATTGACGATGCCGACGTACGGAGTGTCGACGTTGTGGCCTCCCAACGCCATCCTGTTCGCCGCCTTGTTGCTCACCCCGACGCGTGCGTGGTGGCTCGTGCTGCTGGCGGCGCTGCCGGCCCACCTGGTTGGGGAGCTGTCGCACGGCATTCCCGTTCCAATGGCTTTGAGCTGGTTCATCAGCAATTGCGTGGAGGCGCTGATTGGCGCGGGCGTGATGCGTCTGTTCGAGCGCAATCCCCGCCTCGACTCCTTCCGCCGCGTGGTCGTCTTCCTCGGCATCGGCGTCTTTCTCGGCCCGTTCCTGTCTTCGTTCATCGACGCGGCGTTCGTGGTTTGGAACCGCTTTGTGCCGGCGGGCTACTGGGAAGTCTTCCGCACCCGGTTCCTGTCGAATGCCCTGGCCACCATCGCGCTCGTGCCCATCATCGTCGAGTCGAGCACCGCCGGCTTCCGCCGGGATGTGCCGCCGCGACGCTACGTTGAGGCCGGGCTGCTGAGCATCGGCCTGCTCGCCGGCTGCATGATCATCTTCACGGGTCTGATCACGACGTCCAATGCGTCGATTGCCGTGTTGTATGCACCGCTTCCGTTCCTGCTGTGGGCAGCGGTGCGGTTCGGGCCGGGCGGCGCGAGCGCCGGCGTCCTGGTCCTGTCGCTCTTCGCTGTCTGGGCAGCGGTGCATGGCAACCGGCCATTCGACACCGGCACGGAGGCCGCCAACGCCGTGGCCGTGCAGTTGTTCCTGATCGTGACGTCGGTTCCGCTGTTGACGCTCGGCGGCGTGATCGCCGAACGGCGCCATGGCGAGCACGCGCTGCGCCGTTCGGAGGAGCGGTTCGCGGTGGCATTTCGCTCGAGTCCCGACGCATTGTTGATCGCGCATCGCCGCGACGCCCGCATCGTCGACGTGAACGCGCTGTGGGAGAAAATGTTCGGGTACTCGCAAAGCGAGGCTGTGGGGCATTCGGCCGCGGAGCTGCGCCTCTTTCTCCACAGCGCCGAGGCGGAGCGCTTCAATGCGCGGCTGTCGTCACAGAGCACCGATGAGACCGAAGTCCTGCTCCGGAGCCGCCGCGGGAGGGTGTTCCGGGCGGTGGTGACCTCGCAGACGGTCGTCATGATGGATGAGCCGTGCGTGCTGGTCGTCGTTCGGGACATCACCGAACGGCGGCGGGCGGAATTGGAGCTGCAAACGCAGCGCACCGAGCTGGCGCACCTCAGCCGCGTCGCGTTGCTGGGCGAGTTGTCGGCGACGTTCGCGCACGAGCTGAACCAGCCGCTGGCCGCGATCATGTCGAACGCCCGGGCGGGCCAGCGATTGATGGCGCGCAAACCGCCCGATGTGACCGAAGTGCGCGCCATTCTCGAGGACATCGTCGCCGACGACCGGCGCGCGGGGGAAGTGATCCGCCGCATGCAGGCGCTGCTCAAGCGCGGCGAGCTCCAGCTCCAGCCGCTCGATGTGAACGAGGTGGTCCGCGAGGTCCTCCAGCTGCTCCACAGCGAGCTGATTCGGCGTGAGGTGGTGGTCCACACGACGCTGGCGCCCGCGCTGCCGCGAGTCCCCGGCGACCGAATCCAGATCCAGCAGGTCCTGATGAACCTGCTCTTCAACGCCTGCGACGCGATGGCCGACCAGGCGCGCGAAGGCCGCAGCGTTTCCCTCGCGACCAGCGGCACGCTCGGCGCCGTGCGCATCTCGGTCACCGATCAGGGCACGGGCATTCCGGAGGGAAATGAAGAGCGGGTCTTCGAGCCGTTCTTTACCTCAAAGCGCCACGGCCTGGGACTCGGACTCGCCATCTGCCGCACGATCGTCGCTGCCCACGGCGGCCGGCTGTGGGCCGCCAACAACGCCCAGCGCGGGGCGACATTCCACCTGGTCTTGCGTCGCAACGGGGACGCCGGGGTGAGCTGAGGAATTCGGCAGCGCCGTTACCCTTAGGTGCGATAGTCTCGCTCGCAAGCGGAGCGCGAGACTCTCTCCGTGCTGTCTCTCCTCGTCCCCCTCGTCGCCCTCACGGCTCTCCAGGAGCCGTTCCGGGTCGACAGCAGTCCGCCGACCGTTTCGGCGCCCGACAGCGGCCGGTTTCGGTGGACCCCGCTGCTTGCCCCCGCCTACAACCCCGAGATGGAGTTTCTCGTCGCGGGAGGCGTCCTCGTGTCATGGAAGACGGGGCGCAACCCGCTCCGTGTGCAGCGTTCGACGCTATCGTCCACCGTTTCCTTCTCGACGATCGGCGCGATCAACGTGAGTGTTTCGCTTTCATCGTTCTGGAACGACGACAAGCTGCGCATAAATGCAGACCTGGCCTACAAGGACATGGACGACAACTACTGGGGCGTGGGATACGACGCCGGAGTCGATCCATGGAACGGTGATGGGACGACCCACTACCACCGCGAGTGGTTCAAGTTTGCCCCACGTGTCGTAGCCGGCGTCGCGCCGCACCTCCTGGTCGGGGGCGCGGTGGAATGGAATCGCACGATTGCCACCGACGTGAATCCGACCATGGCCGCGGACCCCAACTACGAGCTGCATGGGGACAACATCAAGAACAACGGCATCGGTGGCGTGGTGCAGTACGATAGCCGCGATGTCGCCGCGAATGCCTGGAAGGGCACGTACGCGGCACTGACCGCGATGTCGTTCGGAGGCTTCATGGGCGGGGAGCACTCCTATCAGACGTACCTGCTCGATTATCGACAATACCAGCCGCTGGGCCGCGACGGCCGTACCTTGGCCTGGCAGGTGAAGTCGCGCATCGGCGCGCACGACATCCCGTGGACCGAGCTGTCGCTCGTGGGCACCGGCTATGACCTGCGCGGCTATGTCGAGGGGCGGTTTCGGGACCGGGCGATGGTGATTGGGCTGGTCGAATACCGGCAGATGTTCCTGCGCAGCAACGGCAAGCTCTCCCGCCACGGGTTTGTCGTTTGGACCGGAGCCGGGTGGCTAGGGAAGGACGTCCAGCATCTCCAGGGCATTATCCCAAATGGCGGCGTGGGATACCGTTTCGAGCTCCAGCCCCGCTCGAACGTACGAATCGATATCGGCATCGGCCGCCATTCCACCGGGGTCTACTTCAACTTCACCGAAGCGTACTAACGCACCGAAGGAGCACTTCATGCTGGCCAGTCTACTTCTCGTCGCTGCCTTGCAGGCCCAGGCGCCGGATACCTCACTGGAGAACGCGATCGCGCTCGTGCGAACCGATGTGCGCGCGAATAAGGCCGCGCTCATCGGCCGCGCGCTCGCGCTCCCCGATTCCGAATCGCAGGTGTTCTGGCCGCTGTATCGGGAATTCGAGGCCGCAACAGCTGAGCTATGGGATGCGCGGCTGAAGCTCGTGCGCGATTATGCCGCTGCGTACGATACGCTCAGCGACGCCAAGGCACGCGAGTTCGTGCAACGCGCCTTCGACATCGACGAGCGGCGCGTGAAGTTGAATCGCTCCACGTACAAGGCGATGTCCAAGAAGCTCCCCGGAAAAACGGTGGCGCACTTTTTCCAGGTGGACGGGTTCTTGAATCGTGTGATCGAGCTGAAGGTGGTGGCGGCGCTCCCTGAAATCAGGAGGTAGAGAGCGCCGCCCCCCCGCCCCGCGCCCCGGGGTTATCGACGAACCGCGAAACCGACGTCCACGCTGAGCCAGCTCTGGAACGGTACGTCGCCGGCGGCAAGGGCGTAGTTGTAGCGGAGCGTGGTGTAGAACGACTCGTACTGCAGGTTGCCCGCCATCGGAATCGCGAAGCCGAGCTCGGGCGCGACGCCGATGTGCCAGTTGTTTTCGGTGATCCGCCAAAGCCCGACGTCCATCCGCTGATCGATGTAGTACGTCCCGGCCTTGACGCCGAGGAAGGGACGCGCCCGGCCCGCCTCACCCAGATACTTGTGGCCGCTCAGCAGAATGGAATACGCGTTGATGTAGCGGAACTGATACCCGGTGAGGTCCGCTTGATCGGCGCTCGAGGTACGAAACGCCTCTTCGTTCATCGTATTCCATCCGAGGCTCAGTCCGAACGAAGTCGTGCCGCGCAGCTGCCGCCACTCCAGTCCGAGGCCCCGGAAGCTATAGTCGCTCACAAATTCCTTGCTGTTCTGCATCGGCGACGCCATGCTCCACGTCAAGCCGAACCATTTGCTCCGTCCCTGCGCGAGTGCGGCGCCCGGGAGCAGGAGCAACATCAATGCAGCAATCCAAATACGCATAGACAGCCTCACTGCGTCGAGAGATAAGGAGACTGTACGAAGGCTTGAGTGATGTTCGTGTTGATCCGCGCGAGAATCTCGCTATCCGAACCTTCGAGCATGCCATTGAGTGCCGCCGCCCACAGCGTGGTTGGGTCTCCCGATACCGCAACATCGGGGTCGACCAGCGAAATGAAGATCGTTCCCGACTTGTAGCTCGTGACGACGACCGGCGCCCACGGGTAGTACCACTGCGGGTCCGAGGCTGCACTGTAGCCCCACGTGCCCCAATACCCCCACCAACCCCAGTATGGCCACCACGGATAGCCGGACCACGCTTGGTAATTGTCGATCGTGATCCCGGAGACCAGAACGACCGCATCCGGTTGGGTGGTGGCGGTATCGACGAACGTGTAGCCCATGGACTCGAAGTTCGTCTGGATTCTGGCGAGGATCTGGGCGTCGTATTGATGATCGAACGTACTGGTGCCCCCACCAGCGACGCCGATATCGACGATCGAATCGGGCATCACCAAGGTGTTAGTGGCCGCGAAATCGGCGTTCGGGGCGTGGAAGGTGAGTACAACGTCGGTCTGGGAGGCTGAGTCGATTTCGCCGGGGTAGCACCCCGTCCAAACGAGCACAAACAGCGCACCGACACAGAGACGCACACCAGAATTCATCCGCATGACAATCCTCTCCGAGTTTGGATGGGTATCATCGACTGCTTCGTGGGGTGAAGCTATTAGACTTTTGGCCAACCGAAAAGCTTGCCAAATCCGAACAACCAAACGCCATACACACTCTGGTTTCCTGCGGGAAACTACCTATTGACCTAAAGGGAAATAGGGTCCATCTCACAGAGTATATGGGCAACCATAGAATCTGTGCCTATGCCACCGACGCATTGGTTGGTTCGTACGGCGGTATGGAGGCTCACCGGCTCCAGTAGTGAAGGAGATCGTCGTGTCTAACGTCCTCGAAGCCATTGTCGTCGCGGCGCAGGCGCTGTTGATCGCCTGGCTCGTGCTCGAGCGGCGGCGCCAGCGCCGCACCGAGCGCGCGTTGCAGCAGCGGCT
>DATFEG010000020.1:0-4468 GCA_035251445.1 Gemmatimonadales bacterium
TCGTGACGTTCGCGCCCGTGCGAGGGCTCCTTCCGGCAGGCTCGGTCCGAACGTAGGGCCGCGCGCTCGCGAGTGTCAAACGAGCGCTAGGGTCTGGGTCCGTGACCACCACCGTCGGTCCCGAGGAGATCGTCGCCGCCCAGGTCGATCGCTATGCCAACATCAACACGACGGTAATCGGCGCCTACGACCGCCCCAAGGTCAGGCTGCCGGGTTCCGGCGGCGCGGCGGAAATCGCGATCCATGCCCAGCGCATCCTCGTCATCGCGAAGCTCTCCCCACGCGCCTTTCCCGAGCGTGTGGACTTCCTGACCAGTCCGGGCCAACGTGTCGCCAAGGTGATCACCGACAAGGGGGTGCTGGTGCGAGATGCCGAGAGCGGCGAGCTGCTCCTCGCCGCGCTCTATCCCCGGATCGAGGCAACTGACGTGCAGGCAGCGGTAGGTTGGAAGTTGCGTTCCCACAGTCGGGTCGAGCGCCTCGAGCCACCCACCAGTGTCGAGCTGCAATTGCTGCGCGAAGTGCTCGATCCGCAACGCTTGTATCTCACGGCGTGATTTCCCTTTCGCTTCTCGCCGCACTCGTCGTGCTGCAGTCGAATCATCCCGATTCACTCACGGCCCGCGTGCGGCAGCTCACCGATTCGTATGTCGTCGCGTACTTCGAGCGGCACCCCGATGAGGCCACACTCAACGGGGGCACGAACGGATCGCATGACCGCCTACCTGACAATTCGCCGGACGCAGTTGCCCGCTGGCAATCGCGCGAGGACAGGTGGCTGGCGCAGCTCAAGCGCATCGATGCGGGCAAACTCACGGGCCGGCCGGAAGCCATCGCTTACGGTGTCATGCGCGACGCCATCGAGGGTTCGATCGCGACGCGCGAGTGCCGCTTTGAGCTGTGGAATGTCGGGCACACCGGAGGCGGCTGGCTCCCCACGATCACGTCCCTCGCAACGCTCCAGGCGGTTGGTACCGATGAAGCGCGGCGGCAGGCGTTGGCGCGCTGGCGCGCTGTGCCCGGCTACATCGCGACGGAATTGGCCAACCATCGGGAAGGACTGCGGCGACGTTTCTCCGCCCCACGCGGCAACGCCGAGATTGCGCTGAGCCTGATCGACACGCTCCTGTCGACGCCAATCGCGCAGTCCCCACTGTACGACCCGGCTCGACGTGACTCCACGCCGGAGTTCGGGGCGGAGCTGGCGCGTGTGATCGAGACCGACATCCAGCCGGCCATTCGGCAGTATCGCGATTTCCTGGCCGGTGAATACATCGGCAGGGCTCGAACAAGGATCGGCGTGTCGGCAAATCCGGACGGCTACGGCTGCTATCAGGCGAGCATTCGCGCAACGATTGGGCTCAACATCCATCCCGACACGCTCCACGCTCTGGGCGAGCGGACCGTGGAAGCGCTGGAAGATGAAATGCGCTCGATCGCCATCAGGTCGCTGGGGACCAGTGATGTTGCCCGGCTCCTCGAGCGGCTACGGCGCGATACGGCGTTCACGTTCCGCACTCGGGATGAAATGTTGGACCATGCGCGGGAGACGATTGACCGGGCGCGCGTCGCGATGCCGAAGTGGTTTGGTCGGCTGCCACGCGCGCCTGTCGTGGTCGAGCCGTATCCGGCCTTTCGCGAGCGGCGCAGCGTCGGAGAGTGGACTCCGCCGGCGGAGGATGGGAGCAGGCCGGGCATCTACTACGTCTCGACTTACGATCCGTTACGCAAGTCGCGCGCGGACCTCGAGCCGCTGACGTTTCACGAAACCATTCCGGGCCACCACCTGCAGGGGACGATCGCGCTGGAGCGGGGGGACTCGATTCCCGCCATCGTGCGCTACTTCTGGTCGGCGGGCATGGCCGAGGGATGGGCAGAATACGCCGAGCAGCTGGCGGACGAGATGGGATTGTATTCGTCGGATACCGCGCGGTTCGCCTTGCTCGCCGACTTGACCCTTTCGGCTTCGTTGCTCGTCGTCGACACGGGCATTCACTGGCGGGGGTGGACCCGCACTCAGGCGATCGATTACATCCGCGAGCATACCCACGTGCCACTACTGCGCGCGGAGGTTAGCGTAGATCGGTATCCTGTCTGGCCGGCGCAGGGCGTGTCGTACTCCGTGGGACGGCTCGAGATCGTTCGGTTGCGAACACTGGCACAGCAAAGGCTGCGCGATCGGTTCGACATACGAGCGTTCCACGACCGGGTCCTGGAAGATGGCGCGGTGCCGCTACCGATGTTGCGCGTTGCGGTCCAGCGGTGGGTTGCTGCAGTCCGGTAACGCCCTTCTAGTCGGACGGCTGGACCGTCACCTGCGCCGGCGCCGAGCGGTGCGACGGCTCGTTTACCCAGCCAAACACGTCATAAGTCCCCGCTGGAACCGTCTGTGACTCCCCGGGCAGCCAGATAAAGGTGAGCGTCTTGCTCTCGAAAGGGCTGAAGCGCAGCGGCTGATAGACGAACGTGCCCGCGATGCAGTACAGGAGGTTGCTGCCGCCGACGATTTCGCCGCCGCTCCCTTGCACCCAGAAGTAGATAGGGCACGCCGAGATCTCGACGGGGTGTGCAGCGCGGTTCCTGAGTGTCAGCACGACGTTCGTGGGTTGCCCTACGACCACCGTGGCCGGCTCAACGCGCACGCTGACGCTAATAGCGTCCAGGTCACGGACCGGCGCGGCGGTCGAATCTTTGCAGGCTGAGAGCAGAACCGCCAACGAGGCGGTGAGGTAAAGGCGCCGCATAATTCTCAATACCCAGTCTGGCCCCGGACAGGTCACGAACCGATAGATTGTGTGACAATGGAAGCGGCTTTCTGCACGCGCTGCGGCACTACGCTCAGCACGGGGGCAGTGTTCTGTCCCCGCTGTGGCACGAGTGTGAGCGTGGCGTCCGCAGAGCCCACGACGGCGGTTTCAACCACGCCCGCGCCGCCCTCCGGCGCGCCCTCCCCCACTCAGGACAATCTCCAGGAGTTCCTGCGGCAAGCCACCATCGGCGAGTACGAAATCCTTGGAGTGCTCGGCCGGGGCGGAATGGCAACGGTTTTTCTCGCGCATGACCTATCGCTGAATCGCAAGGTCGCCATCAAAGTGCTCGCGCCGGCGCTGTTTCAGATCGGCGAGGGGATGATCGAGCGGTTCAAGCGAGAGGCGCGCACGGCGGCAGCGCTCAGCCACCCGCACATCATCCCGATCTACGCCGTCAAAGAAAGTCATCAAATCCTCTACTTCGTCATGAAGTACGTGGCGGGTCGACCGCTCGATGCCGTGATCCACGACATCGGCGGATTGCCCATCAAGATGGTGCAGACGATTCTCGCTCAAGTCGGCGATGCGCTCGCCTACGCGCATCGGCACGGCGTGATCCATCGTGACATCAAGTCCGCCAACATCATGCTCGACGAAGAAGGATGGGCGGTTGTCACCGACTTCGGTATCGCGAAAGTGGAAGCGGCGCAGGGCCTCACGATCACCGGTGTGACTGTGGGCACGCCCGCATACATGAGCCCGGAACAGTGCGCGACGGAAGAGGTCACCGGAGCCACGGACCAATACTCGCTCGGCGTCGTGGCGTATGAGATGCTCAGCGGACGTTTGCCGTTCCAAAGCAGCTCGAGCATGTCGGTGATGTACGCGCACTTCAACGAGCGGCCGCAGGACGTGACCAGGCTCCGTCCCGATTGCCCAGCAAATCTCGCCTCCGCGGTCATGCGTATGCTGGAGAAAAGGCCGGAGCAGCGGTGGCCGACGCTGGACGATGTCGTGGCCGTCTGCGGCCGACCCTCACTGCGGCGTGATGATCCAATCCGCAGCGAGATGATGACACTGGCGAAGGCAGGTCCTCACGCCAAGCTGCTGGCTGGTCTGCGCGTGCCGACCAGCCCGATCGCCTTGGCGAGGGCCCGCTCGCCGGCTCCCCCCGGCAGGCGCGCGTCGCGCGCGTGGCTGTGGGTGGGAGGATTCGCCGCGGCCGCGATTGCCGCGTTCATCGTTGTCTCGAACGCCGCGCCATGGCGCTTGGTGCGCGGCGATGGAGGCATCGGCGGCGCGGGGGGTGCGGGGGGCGCCGCGCTTCTGACGGATAGCGCTGCGCTATTGCCACAGCAGCCCGCGCTCGTGACCGACACAGTGCCACGGCCTCCAGAGCGGCAACCATTGGCCCCGCCATCAACGCGTCCCGTTACCGCATCGCGCCGGGACTCGGTTGTTCCCCGTCCAGCGGCCGCGCGTCAGGAAGACAGCGTGTTGAACTCGTTCCGCGTGACGGCGCGCGCCGCGCTGCGCCGCGCCGTCGAGGCGGGCGCTACGTCTGCCGATCTGGCGCGCGGCGAGACGCTGATGCGGGGCGCCGATTCGCTTGCCACGCAAGGCCGATCGGCCGACGCGATGGTTCAGCTCGTGATCGCCACTTCCGCGTGGAATGACGCCGAGCGCGCGGCGCGGGCCCGGGTGGCTGCCGCGCGCGA
>DATFEG010000074.1:0-52042 GCA_035251445.1 Gemmatimonadales bacterium
ACTCGGATCCTTCTTGCACGCCGTCTTCCACCCGTCGCGCGCCAGGCGCTTGGCATAGGGGAACGTCGCGTTCGTCAGCGCGAGTGTCGACGTCCTCGGGACACCACCCGGCATGTTCGCCACCGCATAGTGGAGGATGCCGTCCACGACGTACGTGGGGTTGTCATGCGTCGTCGGCTTTGTGGTCTCGATGCAACCACCCTGGTCCACCGCCACATCCACGATCACCGATCCCGGCTTCATGGTCTTGAGATCGCCGCGCTTGACGAGACTGGGCGCCTTCGCGCCCGGCAACAGCACCGCGCCGATGACGAGATCGGCTTTCTTGAGCTGCTCGAGAATGTTGTGCCGGTTCGAGTACAGGGGGTCGACATTGGGGGCGAGGACATCGGAGAGATAGCGCAGTCGGTCGAGTGAGACATCGAGCAACGTGACGTGCGCGCCCAGGCCCGCGGCCATCTTGGCCGCATTCGTGCCGACCACTCCGCCGCCGATGATCAGCACCTCGGCGGGCAACACGCCAGGCACACCGCCCAACAAGATGCCGCTGCCTCCAAAGACTTTCTCGAGATACTTCGCTCCCTCTTGCACCGCCATGCGCCCGGCGACTTCACTCATCGGGGTGAGCAGCGGTAGGTCGCCCGTCGGCAATTGCACGGTCTCATACGCGATCGCGATGCACCCCGACTTGATCACTGCCTTGGTTAGGGGCTCCGACGCCGCGAAGTGGAAATAGGTGAAGAGCACCTGGCCCTTGCGCATCTTCGGCCACTCGGGCTCGATCGGCTCCTTCACCTTCATGATCAATTCCGCCTTCGCCCACACCGCGTCCGCCGATGGCACGATCTCGGCGCCCGCCGCGCGATAGGCCTCGTCGCTGAACCCCGAGCCCAGCCCCGCGCCCTGCTCCACCAGCACGGTATGGTTGTCGCTCGTGAGCGACTCCGCCCCCGCGGGCACCAGCGCGACGCGGTTTTCGGCGGTCTTGATCTCTTTGGGCACGCCGACGATCACTGTGTGATCCTCACTCTCGTCGTCCTATCGTCTGGCCGTCTTGCGACGGTCCAAGTGAGACAACGGTTTGCCGCTCGGGTGCGAAAAACTCAGCCGCGATTGCCGAGATTTCCTCCTCCGTCAGCGCCTCGACCGCGCGCAGCACCTCGTCGAGGCTGCGATACGGCTCGCTGTAAATCGCGGTGCTCGCCAAACGATACATCCGGGATGTAGGACTCTCCAGCGAGAGCATCAATTGTCCCAAAGTTTGCTGTTTCGCGTCCTGCAGCGCCTCGCCACGCAACCCTTCGCGCGCCATCCGCGCGAACTCGTCGCGAATAGCCGCCGTCGCAGCCGCCGCACGCGCGGGCTGCGTGCCGACATACACGCCCGCCATTCCCACCCCCCGGTAGAACGACGCGTAACTGTAGATCGCGTATGCCAGCCCGAGCTCCTCGCGAATCCGCTGGAACAGCCGGCTCGACATACCACCGCCGAACACATTTGACAGCACCAGCATCCCGTACTTGCGGCGGTCGGCATACGGAATCGTGTCGGTCGCAAACACGATATGCGTCTGCGCGGTGTCCTTCTCAAAATGCCTGGTGACGCCGCGGACCGCGGGCGGCACGGGAGGAACCGCCGGCGCGGCCTGCGCGGTCGGAGACTTGCCGTCGCCCCCGCCCCCGTCGAACCACCCCTGTTTCTCCACCTCCGCGAGCAAGGCCTCATGTGTCAGGTTGCCCGCGGCCGCGATAATGCAGTTACCCGGGAAGTACGCGCGCCCGTGCAGATGCCGCAGATCATCGGTCGACAGCGCGCTGACGGTTTCTTTCGTGCCCAGGATCTGAAATCCATACGGGTGGTTGGGCCACATGATCTCGTAGGTGAGATCGAACACCTCGTCGTCCGGCGTGTCCTCGACGGTGCTGATTTCTTCCAGCACGACCTGTCGCTCGAGCGAGAGATCGTTGTCACGCAGCGCGGGCCGGCGCATGATGTCGGAGATGACGTCGAGCGCGCGGGGAAGATCGGCGTCGAGTACCCGGGCGTGATAGGCGGTGGAATCACGAGAGGTGTAGGCATCGAGTGAGCCGCCGCGCGACTCGAGCGACAGCGCGATCTCCTGCGCGGTGCGCCGCTCCGTCCCCTTGAACACCATGTGCTCGAGCAGGTGCGACACGCCCATCTTAGGCCGGGGCTCGTGCGCGCTCGCGGTCCGCACCCAGACCCCGACCGCCACGGAGCGCACGCTGGGCTCGCACTCGCTCAACACCGTGATCCCATTGGGCGCGGCGGTGCGGTGGATCGCCCGGTCCAGCCGGACCGTATCGAGCGTTCGAGGCACGGGGACGGGGGCGGAGGAAAAAGGTCGCCTAGTTCTTCTCGATCAGCGCTTTCCGCGAAAGCCGCATGCGGCCGCGCTCGTCCACCTCCAGCAATTTCACCCTCAAGTGGTCGCCCTTCTTCACGACATCCTCAGTCTTCTCGGTGCGACCGTGTTGCAGCTCGGAGATGTGGAGCAACCCTTCCACGCCGGGAATGATCTCGACGAACGCGCCGAATGCCGTCGTCGACTTCACGACGCCCTCGTACACCTTGCCGACCTCGGGCTCCTGCACGATGCCGGCCACCATGTCACGCGCGCGCTCGGCGGCTTCGCCGACGCCCGCGATCGTGACCAGGCCGTTGTCATCGACATTGATCTCGGCACCGGTCTGCTCCTGAATGCCGCGGATCGTCTTGCCCTTCGGTCCGATGAGATCGCCAATCTTATCGGGCCGAATCTGAATCGTGATGATGCGGGGAGCGTACTTGGACAGCTGAGACCGCGGCTGAGGCATCGCCTGCTGCATGATGTCGAGAATGTGCAACCGGGCCTTCTTGGCCTTCTCGAGCGCTTGCCCGATCACGCTCCAATCGAGTCTCTCGACCTTGATGTCCATCTGAATCGAGGTGACGCCATCGCGCGTGCCGGCGACCTTGAAGTCCATGTCGCCCAGATGGTCCTCGGTGCCGAGAATGTCGGTGAGAATCGCCGTCCGGTCGCCGTCCGTGATTAACCCCATCGCGACACCCGCGCAGGCTGATTTGACGGGAACGCCAGCATCCATGAGCGCGACCGACCCGGCGCACACCGACGCCATGGACGACGAGCCGTTGGACTCGAGGATCTCGGACACGATACGGATCGTATAGGGGAACTGCTCGTACGGCGGCAGTACGGCCTGCAGCGCGCGCTCGGCCAGGGCGCCGTGCCCCACTTCGCGGCGTGACGTGCCGCGCACGGGCTTCACCTCGCCGGTCGAGAACGGGGGGAAGTTGTAGTGCAGCATGAACGATTTCGTCGTCTCCTGCGCGACGTCGATCGAGTCGATCCGCTGCTCGTCATCCGTCGTGCCCAGCGTCACCGTCGCGAGCGCCTGCGTCTGCCCGCGCGTGAACATCGCGGAGCCGTGCGCGCGTGGCAGCCAGCCGACCTCGCAGGTGATGGGACGGACCGTGTCGAGATCGCGACCATCCACCCGCTCACCCGCCGTCAGCACGCGGTCGCGCATCGTGTTGTACTCGATCCCCTCGAGCACTTCCACGATCTCGCGCAGCTTGTCAGGAAACTCCTCGGCGAGCTGCTCCACGATCGTCGTCTTGATGGCGCTCAGCGCCTGGGTACGCTCGGCCTTCACGGCAAGCGTGAGCGCCTCGGCGACACGCGCTTCCGCCAGCTCCTTCACCCGCGTCACGAGCTCCGCCGGCGGCTCCGCCTTCTCCCATTCCATCTTGGGTTGTGCCACCGCCTCGACGACTTCATCGGCGATGGCGAGCAGCTCCTTGATGCCTTTGTGAGCAACCTCGAGCGCCTTGACGATCTCCGCTTCCGTCAGCTCGAGCGCGCCCCCTTCGACCATCACGATCGAGTCGCGCGAGCCCGAGACCGTCAGATCGACGTCGGAGAACTCGAGCTGCTGGAACGTCGGATTGAGAATCCAGGCGCCCTCGACCCGCCCCACCCGCACCGCGGCGATCGGGCCGTTCCATGGCACCCTCGAGATCGAGAGCGCCGTGGATGCGGCGACGACGCCGAGCACGTCGGCGTCGTTCTCCTGGTCGGCGGAGAGCACGTAGACGAAGACCTGCACCTCGTTCTTGAAGCCCTCGGGGAAAAGCGGCCGCACCGAGCGGTCGATGACGCGCGCGGAGGTGATTTCCTCGTCCGAGGGCCGGCCTTCCCGCTTCAAAAAGCCGCCGGGGATCTTGCCGGCGGCATAGGCTTTCTCGCGATACTCGACGGTGAGGGGGAAGTACGGCAGGTTCGCGACGTTTTCAGAGACCGTGACGGCCGCAAGGACGACCGTTTCACCGAATTGCACGAGACACGATCCAGCCGCCTGTCTGGCCAGCCTGCCTGATTCAATTTTCAGGGTGCGGCCGGCAAAATTCTTTTCGACGTGCTTCACTGCGTTGCCTGTCTAGAGCACTGGAAATAAATGTGCTGGGCGCCCCCCCCGGGTGCTCTTCCCGGGGCGGCCCAGCACGACGCCTGCTGCGACTTAATGTCGGAGACCGAGCTCGTCGATGAGCTGCCGGTACTTCGCGAGATCGGTGCGCTTCAAGTACTCCAGCAGGCGGCGGCGGCGGCTGACCATGCGCAGCAGGCCGCGTTGCCCGTGGAAGTCCTTCGCGTGGACCCGGAAGTGCTCGGTGAGGCTGTTGATGCGCTCGGTGAGCAGCGCGACCTGGACCCGGCTCGAACCGGTGTCCTTCTCGTGCAGCCCGTGTTTCCTGACCGGCGTCGTCTTGTCGTACATCGTCCCTGTTCCCTAATCGTTGGAAGCGCCGTATGTTAGCTGGCTACACTGTCCCTGTAAAGTGTGTTCGAGACGACCGGACGACCGGACGACAGGACGATAAGAGCCGCTTCCTGAACGCCCCCACCCCCACTGACCTCGTCGGTCAAAAGCTTGGCATCTACACCTTGGAACGGCTATTGGGCCAGGGTGGCTTTTCGTGGGCGTTCGTGGGTCGCGAGGCCGGCGGTACGCCGGTGGCGATCAAGGTCCTCAAGCCCCAATACGCCGGCGACCCGCAGGTCGAGTCCCGCTTTCGCAATGAAAGCGAGACCGCCGCGAAGCTCGAGCATCCCAACATCATCCGGATTCGCTCCATCGCGAGGACGGGGCGGCACGTCTACTTCACCATGGACCTCTGCCCCGACTCGCTCGCCGCCCGGATCGCGCGCGAAGGTCCGCTCCCCGAGGCGGACATCGTACGGCTGGCGCGTGACATCGCCGCCGCGCTGCACTTCGCGCACAAGCGGGGGGTGATCCATCGCGACCTGAAGCCCGACAACGTGCTGATCCGGTCCGACGGCACGGCGGTCCTGACCGACTTCGGCATCGCGCGCGCGATCACGGGTTACACCGCCTCGACCGGCGTGAACATGACGATCGGTACACCGCAGTATCTGTCCCCCGAGCAGGCGCAAGGCCGGCCTCTCGATTCGCGAGTCGACTTCTACGCGCTGGGTGTGACGCTCTATAAAGCCGCGACCGGCGACGTGCCGTTCCACGCCGATGACTGGTACGAGCTGGCGCGCATGCACGTCGAGGATCCGCCACCTGCGATGCGCAAGAAGCGCCCCGAGCTGTCCAAGCGGTTCGAACGCGTGGTGCTCAAGTGTCTCGCGAAGCATCCCGACGACCGCTACGCCGACGCCGGCGGGCTGGCCGCCGATCTCGACGCCATCGGGGGGGGCGGGGGGGGCGAAAAACGCCGCTGGTGGGGTCTTTGGACTAGCTGAAGACGCGCCGGATAACGGCGATGATGCGCTGCAAAATGGTTGGCGGACGCCTGGGCGCGTCAGGCAACGGGTCTATGACCTCGGGCAACGTGTCTATGACCTGCTGTACAGCGGCTTTCAACTCCGGTTCGGCGCGTTTCGGGAACGGCCGCCCCGCCAATCGTACGCCAAATCCTGGACGGTCGGCAGTCGAGCTCAGCTCCACGACACCGGGGTGGGTCCGCTCGATTACGTCCATGATCGGGCGGAACGTTTCCCGTTTCCCGTTTCCCGTTTCCCGATAGTATTCGGCGGACACCGCGGCCACGAGCTGCTCCGCAGTTACACGACCGGCCAGATAACGAACGAGTACGTCGTTAGCGGAAGAGTCTGAAGACATCGTTCGACAGGGCGAGTGCGATAATCGCGAGCACGACCAGCATCCCAACCTGGGTCAGTCTCAGGCGCAACTGCGGCGAGAGCGGCCGGCGCCGCACGGCCTCGACAATCAGGAACATCAGGTGTCCACCGTCGAGCACGGGAATCGGCAGGAGATTGAGCACTGCGAGGCTCACCGAGAGCAACGCCATGAATTCGAGGAACCATTCGAAACCGAGGCGGATCATCTGGCCGGACATCTGCGCGATCAGAATGGGACCGCCGACTTCACGCGATGACGCCTGGCCCGTCACCAACCGCTTGACCGAAACCACGATGGCGACCAGCTGGAAGATCGTCTGGTCGGCGCCATCGACGAGTGCTGCGCCGAAGCCCACAGGCACGCGCACGCTCGGTCCTCGTGGATCCGGACCCGCGCCAATGAGTCCAACCGTCGTCTCCGCGCCAGCGCTGTCCGTCTGCTTGTCCGCTTCCGGAGTCACGGTGAGGTGCAGGATCGAGTCGCCGCGCAGCACATCGAGGGGCAGCGGCTGGCCCGCGCTGCCGCGAATTTTGCGAACCATCTCTTCCCACGAGCGGATCGTGTCGCCGCCCGCGCGCACGATGGCGTCGCCTCCCCTGAGACCGATCTTGGCCGCCGGTTGTCCCGGATTGACGACGCCGATGGTCGGCGGCAGCAGCGGACGCAGCGCGCGCACCGTCTCGCGGCGAGCTGGCGTCTCGCGCTCCGGTAACACGGCGACCAGCGGCGTCTCGCGGCCGGCAACCTCGATCGTGACCGTGTCGGGGCCGTCGAGCAGCCGTTCCTGCAGCTCGTTCCACGTCTCGATGCTGTCGCGATTGATCCGCACGATCTGGTCGCCATGCCGCAGTGTGCTCAGCACCTGTGCGCCGGGAGCAAGCCGCGCGGCGTTCACGGAATCAATGGGCAGATTGGCGAGACGGGGCTGACCGAGTGCGAGTGTGAGGCCCGCGTAAACGATCCACGCAAAGATCAGATTCATCGTGACGCCCGCGACAATCACGGCCATCCGCGCCAAGACTGGCTTTTTCTCGAAGGATCGCGCGGGATCGATCACTGCCGCGGACTTGCCGCCTTCCAGCTCGCCGACCATGCCTTCTTCTTCCATACCGGCCATCTTCACATAGCCGCCGAGCGGGATCCACGAGATCCAGTATTCCGTTTCGCCGCGGCGGAATTGGATGATCGGCCGTCCAAAGCCGAGGGAGAACCGCAGTACCTGGATGCCGACCAGCTTCGCGACCACGAAATGACCCAACTCGTGCACGAAGATCAACGGTCCCAGCGCAACCAGGAACGCGAGTATGGTCAGGAGCACGCGGCCTCCTGAGCCAGGCGACGCGCTTCGGCATCCGCCGCCAGCACGCCGGTAAGCGTGGTCGCATCGCCGGCTTGGGCGCCCTCCAGGACACGTGCGAGAATCTCCGCGATCTTGCCGAAGGGAATCTTTTCATCCAGGAAGAGCTGCACCGCCACCTCATTGGCCGCGTTGAACAGCGCCGGCGCCGTGCCTCCGCGTTGCGCCGCTTCGCGGCCCACCGCGTACGCCGGGCAGCGATCGAGCTCCAAGGACTCGAACGTGAGCGTTCCGGCCGCGACCGGGTCGAACCTCCGCACACCGCTATCGGGCACGCGTTCGGGGTAGGTCAGCGCGTAGAGAATCGGAAGCTCCATGGTCGGGAACCCCACCTGGGCCAGCACCGAGCCATCGACGAACTCGGCGAACGCGTGGATGACGGACTGCGGATGGATCACCACCTCGATGCGTTGATACTCCACATCAAAGAGAAAGTGGGCCTCAATAACCTCGAGGGCCTTATTCACGAGGGTCGCCGAGTCGACGGTGATCTTTCTCCCCATCGTCCACGTCGGATGCTTGAGCGCCTCGGCTACGGTCGCCTGCGAGACGCGCTCCGGCCCCCAGGTGCGGAACGGTCCACCTGACGCGGTGAGAATGAGGCGTGCCAGCTCGGTCGGTCGCCGGCCTGTGACACACTGCAACACCGCGCTGTGCTCGGAATCGACCGGCACAATCTCGCCGCCACCCTCGCGCGCCGCCCGCGTTACGAGCTCGCCGGCCATCACGAGCGTCTCCTTGTTCGCGAGCGCGACGCGCTTTCCGGCTTTCAACGCAGCGAGTGTCGCTTCAAGTCCGGCCGCCCCCACGATCCCGTTGACGACGATCTTGACGTCGGGATGCGTCGCGGCCTCAATCAGACACTCGGCTCCTTTACGGATCCCGTTTCCCGTTTCCCGTTTCCCGCCATTGACCAGGCCTACGAACGCCGGATGCCATTCCCGTTCCTGCTCGGCAAGCAGATCTCGATTCGAGTGGGCCGTGAGCGCAACGACCCGAAACCGCGCGCGCTGCCGAGCCAGCACCTGGAGCGTGGATCGCCCGATCGATCCCGTGGAGCCGAGCACGGCGACGCCGACGCTCATATCACGCCGAACATGCGATAGAGTCCCGCCGACGTCGGAACCACGAAGTACAGCGAGTCGAGCCGGTCGAGCACGCCACCATGTCCCGGAATGAGCGTTGACGAATCCTTCACCCCCACCTCGCGTTTGAAGAGCGATTCGGCGACATCGCCGACCTGCCCAACAATCGACACCACGAGGCCGAACAGCAACAGTTGCCCCGGGGAGAACGTCCACCCATAGCGATTCAGGACGAACTTGCCGAGGGCGAGAGCCGTGATAAGGCCGCCGAGTGTGCCACCCACCGCCCCCGCGTAGGTCTTCTTGGGCGACAAGACGGGCGCGAGCTTGGGCCCGCCGACCCCGCTGCCCACCGCCATCGCGGCGGTGTCGCAGATCCACGTGACGACGAGGGGAAACAGCGTAAGCAAGACATACGCGCCCGGACGGACCACTGACTGGCTCCCATGCCGGATGGCGATCAGGAACGTGAGCAGACCCGACGCGTACAGACAGCCGAACAGCGTGATCGACACACTGGTGAGCGGCCGCCCCGTGGGACCGCGGCGCACCATCGCGATCATCAGAACGACGATCAGCCACATCGCGCCGAGATACAGGGCGGGCTCTGCCCAGTGCATCTCGGATCCTTTCGCCCAGTACGCGAGCAGGGGAATGCCCGCGGCCGCGAGCCACCCCGTCCGGTCGAGCGCCTCGATTCCCTGGCGGCGCCCAAAGTCGTAGATCTCCCGCGCACCGAGCACGCCGAGGATGGCGATGGTCGCTGCAAGCAGCCATCCCCCCACCCAGATGATGCCGACGACCGTGGGAATGGCGATCGCGGCCACCAGGATGCGCTGCACCAGATTTTTGGAGGGCATTAGGACGCGGTGACTTTCCCGAAGCGCCGGTCGCGGCGCTGATAATCGAGAATCGCGTCCAACAGCGTGCGCCGGTTGAAGTCGGGCCATAACACCGGCGTGATGTACAGCTCGGTATACGCGAGCTGCCACAACAGGAAGTTCGAGATCCGCTGCTCGCCGGACGTGCGAATCAGCAGATCGGGATCGCACCACGGCGCGGTGTACAGCTTGCTGCGGATCGCCTCTTCGTCGATGTCTTCGAGCCGCTTGATCCCCTTGAGCACTTCTTCGGCGAGCAGTCGCGCGGCGCGCGCGATCTCGCCGCGCGACGAATACGAGATGCAGAGGTTGAGCGACAGCTTCTGCCCCCCCGCCGTCTCGCGCTCCACCCGCTCGACGGCCGCGCGACCGCCTGGTGTCAGCCGTGTCCGATCCCCGAGCACGTGCACCCGAACGCCCTGGTCGCGCAGCTCCATGACTTCCTGCGCGATGTACTCCTCGAGCAGATCCATCAACGCCGAGATCTCGGTCGCGGGCCGGTTCCAGTTCTCCTCGGAGAACGCGAACAGGGTCAGCACTTCCACGCCGGCCTCGATCGCGCCCTCAACCGCCTCGCGCACGGCCTTCATTCCGGCCCGGTGCCCAAACGGCCGCGGCAGGCGGCGCTCGGCCGCCCAGCGGCCGTTGCCGTCCATGATGATCGCGACATGACGAGGTATCGGCCCGGGGAGCATCAGACTTCCATGATCTCCGCTTCTTTGGCTTTCACCGCCGCGTCGATCCCCTTGAGATGCTCATCGTGCAGCTTCTGCACGTCCTTTTCCGCGTGCTTCTGATCGTCCGAGGAGACGTGCTCGGTCTTCTTGATCCTGTTCATCGTCTCGGTGCGCGCGTGCCGAATCGCCACGCGACCTTCTTCCGCGAACTTGTGCACGACTTTCACGAGCTCCTTCCGCCGCTCTTCGGTCAGCGCCGGGATGGGAATCCGAATAAGCGTGCCATCGTTGGCCGGTGTCAGCCCAAGATCGGACGCCAGGATTCCTTTCTCGACGGCTTTCAACAGGCTGCGATCCCACGGCTGTACGGTCAGCAGCTTCGGCTCCGGGGCGGCGACGCTCGCCACCTGCGTGAGCGGCATTTCATTGCCGTAAGCCTCGACGCGCACCAGGTCGAGCAACGCCGTTGTCGCCTTACCCGTGCGCACCGTCGCGAATTCGCGCTTCACCGCCTCGACCGCCTTGTCCATCAGCTGTTTGGCGTGCTTGATGTGATCGGTGAGGCCGGCAACCGGTGCAGGAGTCATTGGACGATCGTGCCGACGCGCTCTCCGGCCAGGACCCTGGCCGTGGCGCCGGGCTGGTTGATGTTGAACACTACGATGGGAAGCTTGTTCTCTTTGCACAACCCGAACGCGTTCGCATCCATTACGGCGTAGCCTTTGACGAGAGCTTCCTGAAACGTGAGCGTGGGAAGGAACTCTGCGGAAGGGTCCTTTTTGGGATCCGCGGTGTAGATGCCATCCACGTTGGTCGCCTTCAGGATCACCGTCGCCTCCACCTCGAGCGCCCGCAGCACAGCGGCGGTGTCGGTGGAGAAGTACGGATTGCCAGTACCGCCGGCGAAGATCACCACACGACCCTTTTCGAGGTGACGCACTGCACGCCGCCGAATGTAGGGCTCGGCGAGCTCTTCCATGCGGATCGCCGTCATGACGCGGGTGTCGACCCCCTTCTTCTCCAGTATATCCTGGAGCGCGAGTGCGTTGATGATCGTCGCGAGCATCCCCATGTAGTCGGCGGATACGCGATCCATGCCCTGGGCACTCGCCGTCGCGCCGCGCAGGATGTTGCCGCCGCCGATGACGAGGCCGAGCTGCACCCCGGACGCGGTGACCGCCTTCAGCTCGTCTGACAGCCGATCGATGACGCCGAAGTCAATGCCGGAAGCCCGCCCACCCGCGAACGCTTCGCCCGATAGTTTGAGCAGCGCGCGCCGGTAACCGAGGCCTCCCTTTGCCACCTAGTTGCCTCCGAGCTCGAAGCGGGCGAAGCGACGTACCTGCACCTTCTCACCCGTCTTGCCGGACAGCGCTTTCACCAGGTCGCCGACCGTCATCTTGTCGTCTTTCACGAACGGTTGTTCGAGCAGCACGTTCTCCTGATAGAACTTCTTCAGTTTACCCTCGACGATTTTTTCCTTCACCGCCTCCGGCTTTTTCTCCTCGGCGACCTGCGCCGTGTAGACGCGGCGCTCCCGCTCCACGACGTCCGCGGGAACATCCTCGACGCGAACGGCGATCGGCCTGGCCGACGCGACGTGCAGCGCAATGTCCTTCGCGAGCTGGCGAAACTCGGCGGTGTTGGCGACGAAGTCCGTCTCGGAGTTGAGCTCGACCATCGTGGCGACTTTGCCGTTGAAATGCAGGTAAATCTCGATTACGCCCTGCCCCGCGGCGCGATCGGCGCGCTTTTCAGCACGCATGGCGTATTTGACGCGCAGCAGCTCCTCGGCTTTCGCCATGTCGCCGCCCGCTTCTTCCAGCGCCTTCTTGCAGTCCATCATGCCGGCGCCCGTCTTGGCGCGCAGCTCGGCCACGAGTTTTGCCGGAATCTCTTTCACTGTCGTCATGCGTCCTTTCACTCCCTCATAAAAACGCCGCCCTCGCGCCGTACGGCCCCGGGGGCGGCGGTCGGTGTGTTCATGCAACCGGAGTTGGTTACGCCTTCTCCCCGCTGACGGGTTCCGGAGCGGGAGGCGCTTCCTCCGTCTTGAGCCGGGCGGCAATCGCCTCCGGCTTCGGCCGCCGCTTGCGCCGCGCCGGCCGCTTCTTCCGCTCGCCATCGACATCCGCTTCGCCCGTCTCGGTCGAGTAGGTCGTCCCCTCGCCTTCCTCGGTGCCCGCTTCGCGCAACGGCATCTGGCGTCGCGCTTCGCCGATGACGTCCGAGATCGCATTCGTGATCAGCGAGACCGCGCGGATCGCGTCGTCATTTCCCGGAATCGGCACGGTGATCAGGTCGGGGTCGGCGTTCGTGTCGACGATCGCCACCACCGGAATGCCGAGCTTGTTTGCCTCCGCGACCGCGATGCGCTCTTTCTTCGCATCGATCACGAACAACGCCCCCGGCAATCGGCCGAGGTTCTTGATACCCGCGAGGTTCTTGTCGAGCTTCGAGCGCTCACGGTCGAACAGCAGCTGTTCCTTCTTGGTGTAGTTCGTGAAATCGCCGTCCGCCGCGCCCTGCTCCAGATCTTTGAGCCGCTTGATCTGCTTCTTGATCGTTTGGAAGTTCGTCAGCGTCCCGCCGAGCCAGCGCTCGGTCACGTAAAAGGAGCTGCACCGCCTCGCCTCGGCCTCGATGATGCCCTTGAGCTGCTTCTTTGTGCACACGAACATCACACCTTCGCCCTTCAACACGACGCCGCGCAGCAGCTCCTGTGCGGATTCGAGCTGACGCATCGTCTTCTGCAAGTCGATGATGTAGATGCCGGAGCGTTCGGCGAAGATGAACCGCCGCATCTTGGGATTCCAGCGGCGCGTCTGATGGCCGAAATGGACACCCGCTTCCAACAATTCCTGCAACTGAGGCTGAGGCACTTTACTCCCTTTCCTGGGTTTGTCCGCCGTCACCGTCTTCTCTCAAATCCACCCCGAAGGGACCCGGATTGAGATCGGGCGACGTGTGTGTTTGAGGTGTCGGGTGTCAGGTGCCCGGTGTCAGAACCTGACACCGGGCACCCGGAACCTGGCACCTATCTCTTACTGAATTGGAACCGCTTCCGCGCACCTGCCCGACCAGGTTTCTTGCGCTCAACCGCGCGCGGATCGCGAGTCAGCAAGCCCTGCTCCCGCAGCTTCTTCCGATGTCTGTCGTCCGCCAACACCAGAGCCCGGGCGATTCCCAACCGCAGCGCCCCGGCCTGGCCCGTCAGCCCGCCGCCGACCACGCGCGCCTTCACGTCGAAAGCGCCGAGCGTGTCGGTCGCGGTGAACGGCTGCTGAATGTGCGAGACGAGCGAGGGACGCGGGAAATAGTCACCCAGCGTGCGTCCGTTGACGCTCCACTTGCCCGATCCCGGCGTCAAATAGACGCGCGCGATGCCCAGCTTCCGGCGTCCGATCGCGTGCCAGCGAAGCTCCGGTGCAATCGAGGTCATCTGGCCGCCCCCGCCGCCCTCTCAACTGCCGCGAGGGGCTGCGGCTGCTGCGCCGCGTGGGGATGCTCGGATCCCGCGTACACCTTGAGCATCTGCTTGACGTGCTGGCGCGACAGTGTGGTCTTGGGCAGCATCCCCCAGACCGCCTTCTCGATGACGCGCTCGGGATGTTTGCTGATCACCTTCGCAACCGGCGTAAACCGTTCGTGTCCCATGTACCCTGTGTGCCGGAAATAGCGCTTCTGTTCAGGCTTGCGACCGCTCAGGTGCACCTTCTCGGCATTGATGACGATGACGAAATCGCCGCCGTTGACGTGCGGCGTGAAATTCGGCTTGTGTTTGCCACGCAGGATCTGCGCGATCCGGCTCGCGAGACGGCCGAGCGGCTGATCCGCCGCGTCAACCACCCACCACCGGCGCTCGATGTCCTGGGCCCTGAGTGAAAACGTTTTCATTGCTCCATGACGGGTGTCTGGTGTCAGGTGTCAGGACGTCAGCGTCATCCCCTGAAACCAGGCACCTGACACCTGGTTTCAGGAGACGCGAACTCTAACCGTGGCGTAACGCTCTGTCAACTCAAGGGTTCCGGGATTTCTATCTCAATGTGACCAACGGCGCACCCTTCTCCACGCGATCCCCTGCAGCGACATGAATCTGCTCCACGACGCCGGGACCATGCGCCCGCAGCTCGTTCTCCATCTTCATCGCCTCGACCACAACGACGCCGGTTCCCGCCGCGACCTCCTGTCCCACAGTCACCTCGACCCTCACGATGAGCCCGGGCATTGGAGCCCTGATTACGCCCCCGATTGCCTCCTTCCGTCCCGTCCCAGTGAGCGCTTCGATCTGCTTCGCGCGGTCGTCTTGCACCTCTGCTTCGAGCCGCTCGCCCGCGGCGGAGAGCGCCCAGCGCTTGCCGGAGGCGTCGAGTTGCTGGCTGGCGACCGTCCAGGAGTCCTTGGCGAGCAGAAGATGAATGAGGGGCGAGCCGGGAATCGTGGCCCAATGAGCCTCGAGTCGATCGCCGTCCACCGTCACCGACCCGCCCTCGACGTCGATGACGTAGGTGTGCCCGCGGAGAGTGACGTGGTACATCATACCGAAGTCGGAATGCAGAACGCGGAACGCGGAACATCTCCCCGGAAGTTTGCCAGCATGTTCCGCGTTCCGACTTCCGCGTTCCGCGTTTCCACTATGCCGCCTCCAACACAACAACCGTCTCCACGTGCGCCGTTTGCGGAAACAGATCAAACGCCCGTAGGCTCTTGATCGTGTAGTTCACGTTCAGCCGCGACAGATCGCGCGCCAGGGTCGCCGGATCGCACGAGATGTACGCGAGTTTCGTCACGGGCTCGGCGGTAAGCCGGAGGGTCACATCCCAATGCAGCCCGCCCCGCGGAGGATTGACGATCACCGCGTGCGGGGGCGGGAGGGTCGGCAGTACGTCTTCCGCGCGCCCGGCGATAAAGCGCACCGCCGGCAGACGGCTACGTCCCCACGTGACCGCCTTCTCATCCACATCGACGCTCACCACATTCGCGCCGGCTTCGACCAGCAGCGCCGCAGTATCGCCGATCCCGCCGTACAGGTCCCATACCGTGAGCGCGCGCAGGTCGCCGAGCTGTTCGACGGCCCAGCGGCGCGTGATGGCGCCCATACTCGGATTCACCTGCTCGAACGCCGTCGCCGGGAACCCCGTGGCCGGTCCGGCAACGACGCGTGCCGCGCCGTCGACCGGCTGCCACCAGCACACGACATCGGTACCCAGATCCCGACGCAGCTCCTCGGCGTTGAGCCACGGCTCGCCCGCCGATTCGGCGATGATGTGCCGCTGCCCGTCGCGATCGAGCCGCAGGGTTAACCGCGTGAGGAGCTGAGGCAGCAACGGCAGCCTGCTACGCACCTCCCGCCACAGCGCCATGAGCTTGAAGTCGGTGATGTGACAATCGGCCAGTGGAAAAACAAAATTGGGACGATCGTAGGGATGCAGACCGACCGTCATCGACTGTCCGACCGACTTCGCGGCCAGCGAGATTTTCGCCCGATAGCGCCATTCTTCGAGTGCCTCGACGATCTCGGGATCCTCGACATCCAGCTTCCCGATACGGCGCAGCGCGTCGCCGATGATGGCGCGCTTCGCCGCCAGCTGCGCCTCATAGCCGACATGCTGCAGCTGACAGCCACCGCAGTGATCGCGGATATAGTGTGTGCATGGCGGCTCGACGCGCGCCGGACTGGACTCGACGATCTCCCCGATCTCGGCACGCGCAAATCTGCGGTGCCCTTCCAACGAGCCCTCGCGCATCCGCACACGATCTTCCGGCGCGGTTCGAGGGATGAAGACGACGCGCCCATCACTCAGGCGCGCCACCCCATCACCGCCGGCTGCGATCCGTGTGACCGACACGATGTCGTTCACTCGACGCCGTCTCGCAACGCATCGACCCGAGCGGCCTGCATCCAGCCGCTCGACTGCGGCGGTCGGGCGGTCAGGGGGCTCGGCGCCGGGCGGTCGTGACCCTGGTCGGCTACGAGCGCTGCCGCTACTGCCAACGCCCGCTCCAGTCCCGGCTGCGGTGGCGTCGACAGCACGCGGGCACCGGCGCGCTCCAAATAGGTGATATCGACTTCGCCGCGCTGGAACTCCGGATCGTCCATGACCCGCAGGTGAAACGGTTGACTGGTCGGCAGGCCGACGATCAGTAGCTCGGTCAACGCCCGTCGCATCCGCTGAATGGCGCTCTCGCGCGTCTCGCCCCAGGCGATGAGTTTCGCGAGCAGCGGATCGTAGAACAGCGTCACCTCGTTGCCCGCCTCGACGCCGGCGTCCCAGCGAATCCCCGGCCCGCCTGGCGCGCGCAGGTACTGGACCACGCCGGTTGCGGGAAGAAAGTTGTTGAACGGATCCTCCGCCGTGATGCGGCACTCGATTGCGTGCCCACGCGGGTGCAGCGGCGTGCCGCCCCCATGCACGCGCATGGCCTGACCCCCGGCGATGCGAAGCTGCTCGCGCACCAGGTCCACGCCGTACACAAGCTCCGTGACCGGATGCTCGACCTGGATGCGTGTATTCATTTCGAGGAAGTAGAATTCGCCCGACGGTGTGAGTAGAAACTCGATGGTCCCGGCGCTGACATAGCCCACCGCGCCAGCGGCCGTCGTTGCCGCCTCCGACAGGCGTCGCCGCAGCGCGGGCGTCACCGCGGTCGACGGCGCTTCCTCGATCAGCTTCTGATGCCGCCGCTGGATGCTGCACTCCCGCTCACCCAGCGCGACCACACGGCCATGCCGGTCGGCCAGGATCTGAATCTCGATGTGGCGCGGCCGCTCGAGATACTTCTCGATGTAGATGCTGCCGTCACCGAATGCCTTCGTGGCCTCGCGGCGCGCCGCCTCGAGTGCATCGTCCACCTCGCTCTCGCCGCGCACCAGCCGCATCCCCTTCCCGCCGCCGCCGGCCGACGCCTTGAGCAGCACGGGGTAGCCGATCCGCTTCGCCTCATGGCGCGCGTCCGCCGCGTTTTCCAGGGGCGCCGCAGAACCCGGTACGACGGGCACACCGGCGGACTGCATGCGTCGCCGTGCCTCCGTCTTGTCGCCCATCGCGCGGATCGCCGCTCCAGATGGACCGATGAAGACCAGCCCGGCTCTCGCGCAGGCGTCGGCAAAGAGCGCCCGTTCGGAGAGAAAACCGTAGCCCGGGTGAACCGCCTGACAACCACCGTGCTGCGCCGCACCGATGAGCTTCGGAACATCGAGATACGATTCCGCGGCCGGGGCGGGGCCAATCGGTACCGCTGCATCGGCCTGGCGCACGTGCGGGGCCAGGCGGTCGGCGTCCGAGTACACGGCGACGGCATCGAGGCCTTCTTCGTGGCACGCGCGAATGATGCGTACGGCGATTTCACCCCGGTTGGCGACGAGAACGCGACGAATCGCAGTCATGTCGTTTTCTTCAGCATCCTGCCTCGTCACGGAGGTCGAACGTCTCGAATGCCTTACACAGCCCGCCCACATTGTCCACGGCCCGGCGGTACAGCTCCATAACCGGCGCGGTCCACGTCTCGTGCTGATCGACGGCGAGTCGCAGGGCCGCGAACACGAAGTCCTGGGGAGGCACCCGGTCGCTCTTCTCCTCGCGCCCCGACACCCACACGAGCGGACGTTTGTTCCACTTCACCCCGGGACGCTGCTCGGGTGCGCCCTCGAACCCCATGCTCGCGCAGACCGCGCGCGTCTGCCCGAGCGCGCGCAGCGACGGATCGCGGGTCTTCAGCTCGCGCAACAGACGATTGCGCAGGACCGAGTCCCCACGCCAGCGCTCGAGCGGCACCACGATGAGGTCGGGCCGGAGCCCGCGTGCAAAGCGAAGGTACCAGGCCGCCTGCGTGTCCATTTCGCCCGCGGTAAAGAGGATGCCTCGAGACGGACAGGCGCGGAGCAGGTTCTCGCCCAGCTCCTCGAGGACCGCCGGGGGTCGCACGCTGTCCGGCAAGCTGTGCCATACCAGTGTCGCCGCGGCGGCGCCGCTCGATTCCCAGTCCACGTACGCGCGCTCGCCGACCGCGTAGAGCCGGTAGACGCGCGCGGAATCCGCGGTGCGCGTGCCTCTGCTCAGCCGCGCGACGCGCTCAAACGCGTGCTGCGCCGTGTCGAGGATCGCACGGGCCCAGGCAGTGTCCACCGGCTCCGGCTTCTTATGGCTGTGATAGTCGGCGCCGAGCTGCAGGTAGTAGCGCCCGACGTCGAGCCAGGCGCGTCCGTCGGTCGAGTCGGCCGCGATCCGTGCCCACACGCTCACCCGCATCGTGTCCTTGTATGCGGGTGAACCGGTGTCTTGCAGCGCCAGCAGCGCGAGGGACGCCTTATAAAGGAATGTTGCCATGCTTCTTTGGAGGATTCCGGCCTCGCTTGGTCTCCAGGGTGTGGAGCGCCTCGATCAGCCTTGGCCGCGTGTCGCGCGGATCGATGATGTCGTCGAGATAGCCGCGCGCCGCCGCCTGATACGGATGCGCGAACTTCTCGCGGTACTCGTTGGCTCGCTCCTCGCTCGCCTCGCCTTTGTACAGAATCTCGACTGCCCCTTTGGGGCCCATCACCGCGATCTCGGCGGTCGGCCAGGCGACATTGTAGTCGCCGCGGATGTGCCTGGAGCTCATGACATCGTACGCACCGCCGTAGGCTTTCCGCGTAATGACGGTCAGTTTGGGAACGGTCGCCTCGCAGTAGGCATACAACAGCTTCGCGCCATGTTTGATGATGCCGCCGTGCTCCTGCGCCACCCCCGGAAGAAACCCGGGCACGTCCTCGAACGTCACGAGCGGGATGTTGAAAGCGTCGCAGAAGCGGATGAAGCGCGCTCCCTTGAGTGAGGCCGCAATGTCCAGCACACCCGCCAGGGCGGCCGGTTGATTCGCGATGATCCCCACCGGCCGCCCCGCCAGCCGCGCGAACCCCACGACCAGATTGTTGCCGTAATCGGGCTGCACTTCGAGGAAGGCGCCATTGTCGACGACCAGCTTCAACACATCGTGCATGTCGTAAGGCTTGGTCGCTTCGTCGGGGACGATGTCCAGGAGCGCTTCCTCCCGGCGGTCGGTCGGGTCATCGGGCTGCCGGACGGGTGGTGAATCGAGATTGTTGCCCGGGAGAAATCCCAGCAGCGTGCGGATGGCCGTGAGGGACTCGAGCTCGGAGCCGTGCACGAAATGGGCTATCCCCGATGTCGCCCCGTGCACGTCGGCGCCGCCGAGCTTTTCGAAATCGACTTCCTCGTGCGTCACGGTTTTCACGACGTTGGGGCCAGTCACGAACATGTAGGAGATGCCGCGCACCATGAAGATGAAATCGGTGATCGCGGGGCTGTAGACCGCGCCGCCCGCGCAGGGCCCGAGAATCGCGCTGATCTGCGGCACGACGCCCGACGCCAGGGTGTTGCGAAGAAAGATTCCGGCGTACCCGCCGAGCGAGGCGACACCTTCCTGGATCCGGGCGCCGCCCGAGTCGTTGAGGCCGACCACCGGCGCACCGTTCTGCATCGCCAAATCCATCACCTTGCAGATCTTTTCAGCGTGCGCTTCCGACAGCGAGCCGCCGAACACCGTGAAATCCTGCGAAAAGACGTAGACGAGACGCCCCTCGACCCGGCCCCAGCCCGTCACTACTCCATCGCCGAGGTATTTCTGGTCGGCGAGACCGAAGTCCGTGGCGCGGTGCGTGACGAAGCGGTCGAGCTCAACGAACGAGCCTGGATCGAGGAGCACGTCGAGCCGCTCGCGCGCCGTCATTTTCCCTTTTTGATGTTGTGTGGCGATACGATCGGCGCCGCCACCCTGCTCGGATTCGGAACGTTTCTGTTGAAGGCGCTCGAGCTTTTCTCGCATGGACATGGGGCAAATGTAGACGCGCAAACGAAAAGGGGCGAGATAACCTCGCCCCCGTTTCCTACAAACCGCGAGCCATCTAGGCGTCTAGCTTTTGCTCGTCCTCGACTGCAGGTGCAGGCGTAGGGACCGGAATGATGTCATCCTTCGGGAATCCGGTTGCGGCCAGCACGATGCGATGATGAATCGGATCGACCTCGAGCACCTTCAGCTCGACCGCCTGCCCTTCTTTCACCGCATCGCCCGGCTGCTGAATATCCGGGATGCCGAGCTGCGACATCGGCACGAAGCCCTCGATGTCGCTGCCGAGATCCACGACGACGCCCTTGTCCATCAGCCGCATGACGCGACCGCGCATCTCCGTGCCGACAGGGTATGTCTCACCAATCCGCAGCCACGGATCCTCCTGCGCCTGTTTCAACCCGAGCGAGATCCGCTTGTTCTCGGCGTCGACATTGAGAATCAGCACGTCGACTTCATCGCCCTTCTTCACGACTTCGGACGGATGCTGGACGCGCTTGGTCCACGACATGTCGGAGATGTGAATCAAGCCGTCGATGCCGGGCTCGATTTCGACGAACGCGCCAAATGAGGTCAGGTTGCGGACCTTGCCGCGGAGCCGCGTCCCGACCGGGTACTTCTGCGGCAGGGCCATCCACGGATCCTGCTCCGTCTGCTTCATGCCGAGCGAGACCTTTTCTTCGGTCTCGTCGACTTTGAGCACGACGGCTTCGATCGACTCGCCGATCGACACGAGCTTCGACGGATGCCGGACATTCCGGGTCCAACTCATCTCGGAGATGTGCACCAGGCCTTCGATACCGGGCTCGAGCTCGACGAACGCGCCGTAATTTGTAATCGAGACCACCTTGCCCTGCACGCGCGTGCCGACGGGATACTTGGCCGCCACATTCTGCCAGGGGTAGGGCTGCAGCTGCTTCAGGCCGAGGGAAATGCGCTCGCGCTCCCAGTCGATGTCGAGAACTTTGACCTCGAGCTCCTGGCCGATCTGCACCATTTCAGAGGGGTGCGAGACCCGGCCGTAGCTCATGTCGGTGATGTGCAGCAGGCCGTCGACACCGCCGAGATCGATGAACGCGCCGAAGTCGGTGATGTTCTTGACGATGCCCTTCCGCACCTGATTGACCGACAGCTCCTTCATGAGGACGTCGCGCTTGGTCTTGCGCTCGGCCTCGAGCAGCACGCGGCGCGAGACGACGATGTTGCGGCGCCGCTTGTTCAGCTTGATGATCTTGAACTCGAAGCTCTGGCCGAGCAGCTCGTCGATGTTCGGCACGCGGCGCAGCGCGATCTGGCTCCCCGGGAGAAACGCGTCCACGCCCATCAGGTCCACGACCACGCCACCCTTGATCTTCTTCACCAGCGTTCCGGCGACCGCCTCGTCCTTCTCATGCGCTTCGCGGATCCTCTCCCAGACCCGCATGAAATCGGCCTTCTTCTTCGACAGAACAACGGCGCCTTCCTGATCTTCGAGGTGCTCGAGAAAGACCTCGACCTCGTCCCCTTCCTTGAGACTCTTTGGGTCCTTGAACTCATCGATCGCTACCGCGCCTTCCGACTTGAAGCCGACATCGAGAATGACGGCGGTATCCGTCACGCGCAGCACCTTCGATTTGACGATTTCGCCTTCTTCGATATTCGAAAGCGTCCCCTCGTACAGCAGAGTCATTTTCTCGATCTCTTCGGACGAATACTCCTCGTCGAGACCGGAGCGGACACGTAGGTGAGAGCGGGGTGCTTTGCGGCTTGGGATCTCTTCTTCGGAATCTTCTACGTCGCGTGCTTCTACGAGCATTCGATGCACCGGTTTTGTTGTGAGTTTGGGGTTACCTCGTCATTCAATGTCCTTCAGGACAGTGCTTGCCGAGCACAGGCTTCAGCCTGTGTAATCAACGGGCGGAAACCTACCTAGTGAACCGCTGGCGCGCCAGTTCAACTACATGCGTCACCTGCTGTTCCAGCGTGAGTGCGGTTGTATCCAGCATCACCGCGTCCTCGGCCGCCTTGAGCGGGGCGATCCGGCGGTTCGAATCGGCGGCATCACGGGCCGCCAACACCTCGCTTTCCTGCTTCAGGAGCTCCAGATCTACCTCCTGACCACGCTGAAATAGCCGCCGCCGGGCCCGTTCGTCGGGCGTGGCGGTCAGGAAGATCTTGAGGGGCGCCTCGGGAAACACGATCGTCCCAATGTCTCGACCATCGACGACCACCCCTCGCCGCCCTGCGCCGCCCTCCACCGCCCGTCTTTGCTGGGCATTTACCCAGGTCCGCACCTCCGGAATGGCGGCCAACGCGGACACATACCGGGTCACCTGCTCGCCCCGGATCGCCTGCTCGACGTCGGCGCCCGCGACTTCAGCCTTGAACGTGTCTCCAATCAGCACAAGTCGTACCGGCAACCGCTCCGCCAGATCGATCACCTGTGTCGCCGGCCATTCCTCGCCCTTGCGGCGGCCGCCCTCGGCCAGGTTGTCGATCGCAGCGAGGGTCAGCGCCCGGTACAGCGCCCCCGAATCGAGGTGCGCCCAGCCGAGCTGCTGCGCCACGCGACCGGCGGTGGAACTCTTCCCCGATGCGGCAGGGCCGTCGATGGCGATGACTCTGAGGGTCATCGTGCGTCGTTCGTCGTGCGTCGTGCGTGAATGCGGCGCAAATCCTCGAAGAACGCTGGATAGCTGATGCTCACAGACTTTCGTTCGGAGAGTTTCAGGTCTGCCCGCTCGAGGGTCCCGAGCACCGCAAACGCCATCGCGAGCCGGTGATCGTTCGCCGTCTCGACCTTGCCGCGCGGAGGCTTGTCCGTGCCCTCGACATGCAGATCGTTCCCCTGCGCCTCGGCCTTCACTCCGACGGCGCGCAAGTTCGCGGCGATCAGCTCGAGTCGATTGCTCTCCTTTACGCGCAGCTCGCCGACCTCGCGAAATACCGTCGAGCCGCGCGCGCGACTGGCGAGTACAGCAAGAATCGGGACCTCGTCGACGAGCGTCGGAATCTCGGCGGCCGTTACCTCCGTGCCGCTGAGCGCGGCGGGACGCACGAGGAGATCCGCGACGGGCTCGCCGCCTTCATCGCGCAGATTCACGCGCTCGACATGCGCGCCCATGCGCTCGAGCACAACGAGGAAGCCGGTCCGCGTCGGGTTCACACCCACGTTTTCGATGGTGAGCTCACCACCTTCCGCCAGAATAGCGGCTGCGACCATGAAAGCCGCGGACGAAGGATCGCCCGGTACCGTCAGACTGACGGATGGACGCTCTGACGGCCGGACGGTCGGCTCAAAAACGATCGCGCCGTTCCGTTCATGAATGCTGAATCCGAGATGCGCGAACAACCGCTCCGTGTGGTCTCGCGAGCGATAGGGCTCCACGATCGTCACCGGCACGTTTCCCGTCAGTCCGGCGAACAGCAATGCGCTCTTCACCTGCGCGCTGGCCACCGGGCTCTTGTAACTCAGCCCGCGCAATTTGCCACCACGGATCGTGAGGGGGAGGCCGTCGCCTCTTTCCTTTATATCTGCCCCCATCGCCTTCAGGGGCTCGGTGACCCGCCGCATGGGCCGGCGGCGGAGCGAAGCGTCACCGGTCAGCGTCGCCGCGAAGGCGTGGCCGGCAAGGATGCCGAGGATCAGCCGGGCCGTGGTGCCGGAGTTGCCGCAATTCAAATGGGACTTGGGAGCCAGGAGCTGGGTGCCCGAAATCCCAACTCCCAACTCCTGAATCCTCGAGATCTTCGCTCCAATTTGCCGCAGCACTCGCGCCGTGCTCTTCACATCGTCGCCCGTGAGGATGCCGCGGATCTCGCTCGTGCTCCGCCCCAGCGCGGCGAGCATCAGCACCCGGTGTGAGATACTCTTATCGCCCGGTGGGCGGACCACGCCGCTCACCCTCACGGAGCGATGCGGCGCCGCCACTCCGCGGCGCGGGTCAGCCAGGCCGTGAGTGCAGCGGCATCGCCGACTTCGAGCGCGCGCTCCACCGTCCCGAGCGACTCTTCGAGCGCGCGCAGCGCCGGCAGGATCTCGTCGCGATTCATGAGCAGGATCTCGGTCCACAGCTCGGGATCACTGGCGGCCAGACGCGTCGTGTCCAGCGCACCGGGTCCGAAGCTCGATCCCGGCGGCGCGCGGTGCGCCAGGAAATCGCCCAACAGCGACGCGACGACCTGCGGCACGTGACTCGTCGCCGCAAGCTGGGCATCGTGCCGCTCCGCGTCGAGCACCACGGGCTCGGCGTTCAGCACATCCTGCCAGAAATGCGCGACCTCGCGCGCGGCGTCCGCGCCGCCACTGCACGGCGTGACGTAGACGACGGCGCCGTGAAACAAATCGGCGCGGGACGCTTCGAACCCACGGCGATGGGTGCCCGTGAGCGGGTGGCTGCCCGCAAACCGCCCGCCGAGACCGAGGCGCTCCGCGCGGGCGACGATGGCGCGTTTCACCGAGCCGACATCCGTGACGAGCGCCCCGGGTTTGAGGTGTGGGATGAGAACGTCGAGCTGTGCGAGGTTCGCGGCCGGCGGCGCGGCAAGGACGAGCAAATCGGCCGCGCGCGCCACGTCGGCTGCGCGGGGCGGCGCATCGTCGAGCGCTCCTTGTTGCGCCGCAAGCGCGCGTTCGCCTGGCACAGGAGACCACCCGATGACATTCGGCAGACCAGCCAGCTTCCCCTGCCGCGCCAACGAGCCACCAATGGCGCCCAGCCCGATGATCCCGAGATGAGAGGGTTTCACGCTGCCATAACCTAAACGACGAGAGGCGGCTCGACAGAGCCGCCCCTCGCTACCGCACTTTCAACCTATGTCTACGACTACTTCGCAGGCTTTGCGTTGACCTTGGTCGACGTGGCCTGGCCGACATCGATTGCACGATCCGGCACATCGCCGCCCACGACGAGGCGGAATCCCCCGGTGCTCGCCGCATCAAACCACAGGTCACCGAAGGTGGCGATCCCGGCGTTCGTCGTCGTCTGAGTCAGTGTACCGTGCAGTGTCTTCGGAGTGCCGTTGTTGTTCACGGCGATGATCGACACTCGCGTCCCACCTACGGTTGCACCGGTCGTGGGGTCCGTGGCGCGCACCTCCACCTTGAAGGTCTGCCCCACAGTCACCGACGTTGGAGGCTGGAGCGAAAACGAAAGCGAAACATTCGGGACGTCGTTCACACCGAATTCGCTGCCGATTCCGCCCGACGACCCCCCGATGCCCCGGGTGAGACCACTCGCCACGAGCGGCCGAGGCAGGAACAGCGCCGCGAGCTGCCGAGTGAACGCGGAGACGGCACTGCGCGACGTCACGCTCGAGCAAAACTCGGGGTCGAGGAAATAGGCTGGCGTGTACGTCAACAGGCCGACGTGCTCTTCATGCAAAAGCCCGCTCGTCTCGATGGTGTTGTCTACGCACACACCGACCACCACGGGCGGACTGAAGCTCGCGTTCCGAGGCAGAACCTTCCAGTCGTACGTCTGTGCCGTCGAACCCGGGCGCCCGTAAAAGGCAACCCGCTTCGGCGCTGCATTGCCGCTGAGCGTGGTTGCCCACATCGTGCCGGCCTGCGGCGCTACACCCGAAAAGGAACCGCGCGACAGCACCGGGTCTGTGGCGGCATCCGTTGCGCCGCCGCGCACGCCGAGGCCACCCGCCGCCGCGGTCGTGATCGCGATCGTGTAGTCCTCGGGATACGTCTCGGGCAACTCCGCGAGATCCTGGAACATGCAAGCGGTGGCCTTGTTGATGAGATCGGACGCCGCGCTCGCGTCTCCACCAGTACCTTCCTTTGCGTTCCGCGCAATAAGCGCGATGATGTTGAAACCGCGATCCCGCGCTGCAACCGTTCCGACACCCGCTGCGGCCATCTGATCGATCAGGTCGCGAGCCGTCTTGGCATCAGCCGAATTGAAGTATTGGGCTACCAGTGAGCTGGTCTGGGTCAGATCGCATACGGGGAGAGTAGTCAGCGCGGTCAGGGACGCGACCGGCCCCGCCGGCGCGTCCGATCGTTGATCTCCGCATGCGATCACCATTACACCGCCAGCGAGTACGACTCCGCTCAAGATCCATCGCTTCATGATCACTCCCTGAGTTCGGGGGAACGGACGCACCTCCGGACGAGGCACGCCATAGCAAACATCGGACCTAACACGTCATGCGCCGTAAGCCACTACGGTTGAGCGACTTCACTCGGGACAACAGGCTTGCAGGCGTGGTCGATCTGTTGGCCACCTGGCACAGAAATGATCATTGATCATTGATCATTGATCAATGATCGTTGATCACTGACGGGTTATCGCCCCGTTCCTACCAATGTCACAAACCGCGGGTCATCACGCAGACCTCTGAAGAACCACGTCTCATCGCGTGCAATCGACACCCGATCCTGGGGATTGGTGGCCAGATACTGACCCAGCAACCGCACGGCTTCCTCGCGGTCGCCCATGACGTTGCGTGCGGCGATCTCGAGATACATGAGGTCGTTTGTTGGATCGACCGTCGGATCGCGAGGGCGCGCGCGCAGTGCGACCGCGCGCGCGCTGTCGCGCAGGCCCGCATTCGCCAGGGCCATCGAGAGAAGCACTTGCGCGCGTTTACGCCGATACTCCTGGTGGTCTTTCGGATACAGGCCCGCGTACTGCTCGACCAGACCCCACAACGCGGGCACGTCGGGTTTGAGGCCGCGAATTGCGTATAACGAGATGCGGCACTCGGTGAAGTACGGATCCTTTGGGAAGCGGCGATAACCCTCGCCGCACCACTTCGTGGCTTCGGCGGCGTCTTCCAAATCCAGCGACGCCGCGTAGAGACGCCACAACACCGAGTTGGCCTCGGTGAGGTACTCGTCCGCTTCCCACGCCTGGAGCGCCGCGAGTTTCCCCTCCGCAGTTGCAGACTTGCGCAACAGCAGATGACTCAGCAATGACATCGCCGATGCACGCCGGGGATTGCTGCGCGCGGCGCCGCCCGCGCGCAAATCCGCTTCGGCAGCCGCAAGCAGACGCTCGCCCGACAGCGAGCCGACGTCAACGTTGATGACGTACCGGATGTAGCGCATCGTGCCGCGCAGGTGGATGGCTTCCGTGTCGGGCCGGATGGCGAGGGCTTGATCCGCGAACCGAAGACCGCGATCTGTGAATTCTGCTGCCGGTCCCTTGTCGAGACCCACGATGCGACGCTGCTCCCAGGCAAGCCACCCGCGCTCGACGATGGGAGTCGTCCACTTGGCGTCCCGCGCCGACGCCTGTGCCAACAGCGAATCGGCGTGGGCCAATGCGGCGTTGGCGGCGGTGAGGTTGCCGCCGGCAATCAGGCCGTCCGACCGCTTGCGCTCCTCGGCTGCCTGCTGCACCAGCTCCCACGCGCCGACGTCACTGGTGGCGGCACGTGTCTCGCGCAGCTGCACTTCCTCACCGATCGCCAAACGGAGAAACTCCGCGACCGCGCGAGACAGCGTGTCCTGCAGAGCGAACAGCTCGGCGCGCGGGCGTTCGAGTGTCGTGCTTTTCGTCTCCGTGCCTGTCACCGCGTTCACCAGCGCGACCGACACCCGGAGGCGGTTCCCGTCTTCGCTCACGGTCCCCTGCACGATGGTCCCCACGCCGAGCGCGCGCTGCAAGCTGTCCGGCCGCGCGGACGCGTTGCGGAAGGGGCGCACACCGTTCGCCGAGATGACGTGCAGCGCCTTCACGGCCGACAACTCGTGGATGAGCGATTCCGTGAGGCCGTCCGCGAGATACTGCGTCCGGGCCGAATCGCCGCGGTGCTCGAAATAGAGGACCGCGATGCGTCGTGGATCAGGTTCCCCTGCCCCCGGTCCACGTCCCGCGTTGCCGCGAATGGCTGCGAGCACGCCCCACGCCGCGCCGATGAGAATTACAAGCCCGGCAGCGGCACCGGCTGGTTTGAGCCACGGCCGTGACCGCACGCCGGAGACGGCCGAACCGGGTGAGCGCCGGCGCAGCGTGGACGGTCGGCTCGGGACTGCCAACGCCTCGACAAAGAGCGTCGCCGTCGCAAACCGATCCGCGGGAACCTTGGACAGCGCCTTGAGGAGCGCGTCTTCAAGCGCTTCGGGCAAGCCAGGACGCACGATGGAGGGAGGCGATACCATGTCGAGTGAATGGCGCGCGATGATCGCCTGCGCTGTCGGCCCGGTAAACGGCGGCTGGCCGACGAGCAGCTCATACAGCACGCATGCGAGACTGTACTGGTCGCTGCGCCCGTCGATCTGCGTTGCGCCCGTCGCCTGCTCCGGGCTCATGTAGATGGGCGTGCCGATGATGGTCCCGGTCTTGGTCAGCGACTGTTCGCCGGCATCGTCGATCGCGCGCGCGATGCCGAAATCCGCAACCACCGCCGTCCCGCCCGACAAGAGAATATTCTCCGGCTTGATGTCGCGGTGCACCACGCCGCGGCTGTGCGCATAGCTCAATGCGCTCGCCACTTCCGTGACGATCCGAACGGCCTCTTCCTGAGACAGCTGTTTTTCGCGATCCAGGCGATCCCGGAGTGACTCGCCCTCGACCAGCGGCATGACGTAATAGAGGAGGCCCCCCCCTCCGGTGGTGCCGGAGTCGTAGAGCGGGAGGATATGCGGGTGCTGCAGGCGCGCGGCGATCTCGATCTCGCGCGCGAAGCGCTCCGGCCCGATTTGTACCGAGAGCTCCTGATTGAGTACCTTGATGGCGACCTGGCGGCGGTGCTTCAGGTCTTCGGCGAGGAAAACCGTCGCCATCCCTCCGCGACCCAGCTCGCGCTCGACGCCGTAAGCGCCGGCCAGCGCCTCCCGCAGCGTGTCCAGCAAACCCGTCAGGATGCCCCCGGGAAAAGTCTTTAGTGTAGCGGCCGCGCTATGGTGGCGCCAGTTGCACACTTGTGCAACAGCGGCCGCTCGTCATAGTTATTGCGCGCATCATTCCCATGCCGAATCGGACTCCCAGCATCACCCGCCTCTTTGCGGCGACGTTCATCGCCGTCGCGGCCGTTGGCCTCGTCACGCAATTCGCGACGTGGCGGAGCGCTCACGCGACCCAGGCGGCCATGGTCGACCTTGCCCAGCGCCTCAACGACATCGAGCGAATCACTGGCTTGGCGAGCGTCGCGGCCCAAGCAAGCGCCGCCGCGGATTTGGCCGCCGAGGCCGGCGATGAGGCGGTTCAAGCCGCGCTCGCCGCTAGCGTGCTGTTTGCGGTCACGTTGATCGTGCTGGGCCTGGGGTTTTGGTACAATCGCCGCCGCCTGGCCGCGCCGTTCTCCCGGATCATCGCGGCCCTGCAGCGCGTTGCCGAGGGGCAGTTCGTTGAGCCGCTCCCCGAACAACAACCGGGCGAATTCGGCGCGATCGCGCGAGGCATCAATCGTATGGCCAAGACCCTGGCCTGGCGTGAAGCGCTGCACACCTATCTCTCCCAACTGCTCTCCGCCCTCAACGCGCCCGCCGACGAGACCACGACCGGCCTGTCCGACGCACTCGGCGTCATCGCCGGGGCCGCCAGGGCGACGGGCATCGTGCTGTATCAGCCCGCGTACGACTCCAACGAATGGGCCACGACCGCTTCGCACGGCCTCGAGGCGAAGCCCGTCGCGCGCGCCACCATGCGCAATCTGATCGGCGAGGCCGAGCAAGCGATTCATTATCACGGCGAAGCGGTGCAAGCCGTCCGGCATCAGCTGCGCTTCGCGACGCCGATGCCACAGGGTCTGGTGCTGGTACCCCTCCGCGCTGGACGGAAGCTCGTCGGCGTGCTGGGTGTAGTGCCGGGCTCCCAGTTCGGGCCAGACGAGCGGGACGCCCTCGAACAGGCCGCGCCCAACCTCGCCATCGCCTGTGAGCGCGGGTCCGCGCATCACAACACCCGCCGCCTCGCCATCGAAGTGCGGTCGACCGCCAAGCGGCTGGAGCAGCTCAATGCCGAGCTCGACGCGGCGATGAAGACCAAAGATCAGTTTCTGTCCAACATCTCGCACGAGCTGCGCACGCCGCTCAACAGCATAATCGGGTTCACCGATTTGCTGCTTACCGAAGACGGCGGCACCCCCTTGTCGGCGCAGCAACGTGACTTTCTCGAGACCGTGGCGCGTAACGGCCGCCAGCTGCTCCAGCTCATCAACGAGCTGCTCGACCTGCAGCGCATTGCCGCCGGACGAATGGAGCTCAGGCCTGAGCCTTGTGAGCTCGCGAGCCTGCTCGCTGAGGCGGTCAGTAATGTGCAGGCGCAAGTTCAGAATCACCGCCACACGGTCGTCGTCGCGCCGCCGCCGCCCAATCTCCGCGTCCAGGCCGATCGCGGCCGGGTGCGTCAGATCCTGCTCAACCTCCTCTCCAACGCGATCAAGTTCACGCCCGACGGCGGACGAATCACGGTCGCCGCGGGGGTAGTGAATGGTGACGAGGAGCCCTATGCCCGGATCGCCGTCACCGACTCGGGGATCGGCATCGCACCGGAAGATCAGCCGAAGTTGTTCAAGGAGTTTTCTCAGCTCGACGCTTCGGCCAGCCGCAAGCACGAGGGGACGGGGCTCGGATTGGCGCTCTCCCGACGCCTCGTCGAGCTGCACGGCGGCGCGATTGGGGTCGACAGCGAGCTCGGCAAGGGCAGCACCTTCTGGTTTACCCTGCCCCAGGCGCCATAAGGATGGCAACGATCATCATCGTGGAAGACCAGCCGGACAGTCTGAAACTGTTGACGACGTTGTTGACGCGAACGGGCCACCACGTCGTCGGTTTGCCGAACGCTGACCGGCTCGTGGAGAAGGTCCGCACGCACCAGCCGGCGCCCAGCCTCGTGCTGCTCGACATCCAACTTCCCGGCCACGACGGATACGAGGTCCTCAAGGAGCTGAAAGCGTTGCCCGAGCGCTCGTGGAAGGTGGTCGCGCTGACCGCCCATGCCTTAGCGGAAGATCGCGCGCGCGCCGCTGCCGCCGGATTCGACGGCTACATCACAAAACCGATAGACGTCCGCACGTTCCCGGCGGAAGTCGCTCGCTATTTAAACGGGTGAAAAGAAAAAGGGCGTCCGTCAGGACGCCCTCGAATGTGCTACGGTCGGACCTGTTGCGGCGGCTGCGGCGGCTGCGCCGGTACCTCCACCTGCACGCGCACGCGCGGCTGAGGCTTGGCGCGCGGAGAGCGGACATTCCAGTCGGCCTTGGGGTTCTGGAGATTCCACGCTTCAGGATTCCCGTGCGCTTCATGCAGCGAGATCGAGCCGTTTACGGTGATGAGCTTCAACGTGGGGCCACCGTTCCCGATGATTCCGCGCAGATGCCGCGGACTCACCTTGCCGGTGATCTTCACGGGAAACGCGGTCTCGACGCGACCATTCACGGTCTCAGCGTCGATGTTGGCATTGATTTCCAGCGGTAGCCCCGCATTCACGGACCCGTTCACAGTTGTCAACTTCACGTCACCGCCGGCCAGCTCCTGCATGTTGGCTTCGATGCTGCCGTTCACGGTGGTGGCCTGAATCGGACCTTTTGATGTGCTCACGGCGATCCGGCCGTTGACTGTGGTGGCTTCGACCGGCGCGCTGACACCATCGATGTTCAGGCCGCCGTTGACCGTCGATACATCAAGGGGCACGCCGCGCGGGAGCGCCACCTTGAACCGTACCGCCACATCATTCTTCCGGACACCATTCATGCGATACTCGCCGCCTTCTTCGCAGCGCTGCTCGCGGGCTTCCCACATTGCGCAGATCGTGACGCCGCTCTCACCCACGATCTTCATGAGATGCACCGCGCGCGGGTTCGAGTGCCGCCAGCTTTTTTCGGCGTGCACCTCGAGCTGATCGCTCGTGCCGCCTACGACTTCGATCGGGCCATTGGTGTTCCGAATCCAGACATGCTGCCCATCCTTCAGCGACGTCCGATACTCCCATCGATCGCCGACTGAGCGGCCGTGGTCGAAGAGGTTGCCCCCATCGCCGCTCCCCCAATCGAAATCGCCGAAGGAGCCGAGGGCGCCCAGCGATTCGGGGATGTGCTCTTTGACGTTGCTGACCGCGGCGCGGACCATGAGGCCGGCGCCGACGACGAGTCCAAACAGCACGCCGCCGCGAATGATCTCGCGACGCCACGTGCGCAGGAACCGCTTGATGGGAGACGGCTGGTCGAGTGACATGTCCATAGTCAGCTTTCGTTACGGTCTTTCAATTTGACAAGTTTCGCCCCGGCACGCGACCGCCCGCCGGAGACCCGGCGGGCGGGGTGGGGTGCGGAGGCTGGGGAACGCTCCATGGCTAAGACTCACGTCAGCGTGCACTTGGCTTGAGCCGTCGCCTCGATGGTGACCGGCTCCAGCATGCCGCCGTACCAGACCCGGTTGGCGTCCTCGCTTGGGTTCGCGTCGACCGTGTGAGCAACCCGACGGATCGTCTCGGCACGGTCAACTGTGATGGCGGCTTGGGCGGCGAAGCCGTATCCGAAGGTCAGGATCGTCGCGATGAGCAATGACAGGCCGCGCATTTGCATCCTCCCGCAAGAGACATGGTCAACTGGCTTTCGTGTTGTAAGACGCCGGCAACACCTGAAAGGTTGCATGGATCATCGCGTTGACTGATTCTTAACAGTGTGAGGTGCATGCAGAAACGAAGGGGCACGCTCGACGGCGTGCCCCTTCTTTTTCACTGGTACTTCTCGGAGGTCAGTAGCCCGGGTTTTGTACCAGTCCCGGCGCGACATCCAGTTCGTTCAGCGGAATTGGATACAGCGTTTGGAACGGCGGCACCGTAGGCATCACGGCTTGAACTCGACCCGTTCTGACCAGGTCCGGCCACCGATCGCCTTCCATCGCGAGCTCCAACCGGCGCTCGTTCAGGATCGCGAGAATCGCATTGGCTTGGGTCATGGTATCGAGGCCCGCCGCGGCGAGGCCTGCACGCGTGCGAACCGGCGTCAGCGTCGCTTCGGCTTCGACGAGCTTGTTCTGCCGTGCTTCGGCCTCGGCCTGAATCAGCAGCACCTCGGCGAAACGAATGACGTGCATATCTTCGGCGCCGATACCGCTTGGCCACTTCGACCCATAGACTGAAGTGCCGTCCGTGGGGTCGTAGAACGTGATGTTGTGCTGGCCACGCAGGTCGGTCGGATTGTAGGTCCCGGGTGAGCCGTTGAAGTTCGGCTCATACGCCGTGATCAGGCTAACGGACGGTGAAATCTCCCGCCGCCCCTGCTCTTCACTGTGCCGGTAGTAGAATCCTTCCCAGCAGAAATCCACGGCGTCGAAGTGCAACCGGAAGATATCCTCGGGCGAATCAGCACCTTCCGCCGTGAAGAGATGACCGTACTCCGAATCGAGCGTGAATCCTCCGATTGCCGCCACGGCCTCGGCTTCGGTCTCGGCACCGGCGTAGTTCTTCTGATAGAGGTAGACCCTGGAACGCACCGCGCGCACCGCCATGACACTCGCGCGGAGCGGATCGAACGATGCCCCGGCCATGAGCGTCTCGGCGCTGTTCAGGTCGCTGAGGATCTGCGCGTACGCCTCCCCGGTCGTCGCCCGCACCGCCAACCCCGCTTCGCCGATGCTCTGAGGTGGCGTCAGCACCAGCGGCACGCCCAGCCCGCTGGCCGCTGTGTCACCAAAGAACTTGACGAGATTGTGGAGCGACAGCGCGCGGATGAAATGCGCCTGGCCCACCAGGTCATCCCGCTCCACGGGATCCAGTCCCGCCACGCCCGGCACCTTCTCAATCACGGTGTTCGCGCGAGCGACCGCCCGGTACAACGCGTCCCAGTAACCTTCGACGGAGCCGTTGTCGGACGTGATGTCGTTCCGGTCGATCTGCCGGTACGTCGTGAACGTGCCCATGTGCTCGACATCGTCACCGGACAGGTCACCGAAGAAAAACAGTTCCCCGCCGTAGTACGAGAAGTCTTGCAAGGCATCGTACAACCCCGCCACGGCGGCGCGGGCGCCGCCCGGGCTCGTGATGGCCTGATCCTCGTCCACGTCGTTGACCGGGTGAACATCGAGAACACCTTTGCAGCCGGCCGCGATCAGCACAATCAGCAGCGACGGCATCGTATACCACCGATTCGCGGCGCGCATCAGAATGCCCCCGAGAGACCGATCATGAACGACCGGGCTGATGGATAGGCGTAGAATTCCGTGGACAGCTCAGTATTGGTACTCGATCCGGCGCTGTTCACATCCGGCGAGTAGCCGGAGTATTCGGTCCACGTGTGGAGATTGCGCCCGGAGAAGTACAGCTGCGCATTGTTCATGCGAAGCACGTTCGAGACATACGCCGGGAGGCTGTAGCGAAGCGTGACTTCCTGCAGCCGCACATACGAGCCGTCCTCGAAATACCGGCTCGAAATCAGATCCGCGCCCGACGTACCGTCGAAGCTCGCGCGGGGCTCGTCGGTGACGTCGCCGGGCTGCTGCCAGCGATTCAGTGCCTTCTTGAACTTGTTGTCATAGTAATAGCCGCCATCGTTGGCGAACACGCTGATCGCGTTGAAGATCTCCTGGCCCTGAACGAACTGCAGGAACGCCCGGAGCTCGAAACGCCCCCAACCGAGCTCGTTGGTGAAGCCTCCCCAGTAATCGGGGTGCGGGCTGCCGACATAGACGCGGTCATCGTCGTTGATGGAGCCGTCATTGTTGACGTCCTGAAAGACGGCGTCTCCCGTCGCCGGATCGACACCCGTGAAGTTGAGCGTGTAGAATGCGCCCAGCGGACGGCCGACCTCGATGCGTCCGACGTCATAGGCACCTGTCGGAATCGGCTGATCCTCGTAGAGCTTCAGGACCTTGTTGCGGTTCCATGCGAGGTTGAGATCCGCGTTCCAACGCAGACCCTTGACCGGTTTGAGAATCGCGGCGCCGATCTGGACCTCGAAGCCCTTGTTCTCCATGCTGCCGATGTTTTGGAGCACGCTCGTCTGCCCGCTCGTGGAGCTGATCGGCCGATCGAGCAGAAGATCCTTCGTTTCCTTGCGGTACCAATCGGCCAGGATGGTGACGCGCTCCTTCAGCAGCAGCATGTCGAAGCCGATGTTCGTCTCATGCGTCTGTTCCCACCGCAAATCCGGATTCCCAAAGTTTCTCTGTCCGATGCCGGGATCGCCGCCGTAATTGGCCTTTGAGAACCGCGCGCGCGGCGCAAAGTTGTCGGCGATGTCGTGGTTGCCGGTCACACCATAGCTTGCGCGCAACTTGAAATCGCCGTGGCGCGCGAGGCCCTGCATGAACGGCTCACGGGTCAGTCGCCAGCCGAAGGATACCGCTGGAAAGACGCCGTAGCGGTTGTTCTCGCCGAACCGCGACGAGCCGTCGGCCCGCAGGCTGCCCGTGAAGAGATACTTGTCCTTCCACGTGGCATTGGCGCGGCTGAAGAACGACACGAGGTTGTGTCCCGTCCAGCTGCCGTCGTACACGGTCACCGTGGCCGCGTTGCCAGGGTACTGGAACTGATCGCTCGAGAATCCGATGCCGTCGAGGTAGTCCAGCTCGCTGCCGTTCCATTCGACACTGGCGCCGCCAACCACCGCGAGCGTAAACGACGGGCTGATCGGCGGCTTGTAATCGGCGAAGCCCTCGATGACATAGCGGTTGGCGGTCGTGTTGCCGATGATCGATTCACCGAACACGTTCGCCGAGTAGGTGCCTCTCACGAGGGGCGACAGCCAGCGCAGGTCGCGCAGATTCAGCACGTCCATGCCGACACGCCCATTCAAGGTCACTACGCTGCTCGCTTCGTAGCTGGCCTCGAGGTTGCCGAACGCGCGGAAGCCGCGTGACTCGGCCTCACTGTACGTTGCGATCGCCAATGGGTTGGAGTAGGCGAGCCCGTCGGCCTGGCTCGTGAAGCTGCCGTCGGGATTACGCACCGGGATATTTGGTGTGCCGGCGATCGCGTTCGTGACGACGCCGTCGATGGTGTCGTCATTTTCCACACGCTGGTGCGACTCGCGACTCAGGCTCAGTGAGGTGCGAAGCCGCAGCCGGTTGGACGCGGTCACATCCACGTTCACGCGCGCGGCCTGCCGGTCATAGCCCGAGCCGAAGACGACGCCCTCCTGATTGAACTGCGACCCCGACACGAAGTACTGCACGCGGTCGCTGCCGCCCCGAACGGTCAGGTTGAGGTTGCGGACCGGCGCCGTACGGAACATGACGTCCTGCCAGTCCGTGTTCACGAGACTCGGATCGTTGGGATCCCCGAAGTAATTCGCTCCGTACCCGTCGTTCTCGGCCGCCTCATTCATGTATTCGACGTACTCGCGGCCGGTCATCAGATCCCAGCGGTTCCCTGTGGGAACGCTTTGCGAGCCGTAATACATGTTGAAGCTCACCTGCGCCGGGCTCGACTGACCCCGTTTCGTGGTAATCATCACTACGCCGTTGGATGCGCGAGACCCGTAGATCGCCGCTGATGCCGCGTCTTTCAGGATGTCGATGTTCTCGATTTCATCCGGATTGAGGCCGGTCACGCCCGTGATGTCCTGGCCACCCATGCCGAGCTGGGAGAATTCGTCGCGCAGCAGCGGGACGCCGTCGATCACGTACAAGGGCTGGTTGGACGCGCCGATCGACGCCGAGCCACGGATGCGCACCGTGATGCCGGCGCCGGGATTGCCGGCGTTCTGGACCACTTGCACACCCGCCGCGCGACCCTGGATCGCGGCATCGATGCCGGCGAGCGGGGTGTTCGCCAAATCTTCACCGCGCACGGACGCCACCGCACCGCTCAGCTCTTCGCGCGTGCTCGTGCCGTACCCGGTCACCACGATTTCCGACAGCACCGTGGCGGCCGGCGCGAGGATGAAGTCCTGTGTCACGCTGGCGCCCTCGACCAGCGTGACGTTGGCTTCAGCAACCGCGAATCCGATGCGCTGCACGCGCACCGTAACGGGACCGGCCGCCAATCCCTGGAGCAGGTAGCGCCCAACCCGATCCGTCAGCGTGCCATTCGGGAGACCGACGAGCGTGACGCGCGCACCCGCGATGGGCTGCGCGACGACCGAGTCGACGACGCGACCCGTGACGCTGGCGGTTCCCTGCGCTGCCGCAGGTGGCGGGTAAATGACGGACAGGCTGAATGCGAGAAGTGCCCAACGTTGCAGATGGTTCATAGAGGACCTCCAGTGCAGAACAATGATCAATGTTCAATGATCAATGCTCAATGATCATTGCTCGGTGAAGAAGGCGTCGAATTTTCGTCATGTTGCGCCGCGGGACGCGACTATGCAAGAGGAATAGCAGTGGGAATCGCGTGAATTTGGCGGCGCGTGTTGCAGAGTCGAACGAGACGCGCGCGATCAGTGATCAATGATCATTGATCAATGATCATTGATCATTGAACAATGATAGTGCCCGGGGCAGGACTCGAACCTGCAAGGGGTCGCCCCCAAGGGATTTTAAGTCCCTTGCGTTTACCAATTTCGCCACCCGGGCAGGCTAAAGAATGATCAATGATCAATGATCATTGAACAATGATCAATGATCAATGATCAATGATCATTCTTTAGCCGCTCGATTCGAACGCCCGCCGATGACTTGACGTTTCTGATTTCCGGCTCTCGACCATACGTTTTCCGGAACGCCCTGCGAATGGCTTGTGCAACCCGCTCCCTGCTCCCTGCTCCCCGCTCCCTGACCAGCACAATAGCCGCACCGCCCCACCCCGCACCGGTGAGTCGGGCACCGAGCGCACCGGCGCGCTTGGCGGCGGCGACGACGGTGTCGAGCTCCGGCGCGCTGCACGCGTACAGGCGGCGACACGATTCATGAGATTCGTACAGCAGCTGCCCGAACTGCTTCAGCTTGCCCTTTTCGAGGAGCTGTGCCGCAAACCGGGTACGCGCGGTCTCTCCCACGACGTGCAACGCGCGCGAGCGCAGCGGCTCGGGCAACGCGCGCTTCAAGCGAGGTAACCACTCGACAGGCCAGCTGGCCAGCCACACCAACTCCGGTAACTCCAATTTCAGACGCTTGACCGCTGCTTCGCACTCAGCGCGCCGCTCGTTCAGACTACCCGCCGAGAGATCGTGCTTCACACCGGTGTCCACAATCATGAGACGGGCACGGAAGGGGATGTGCTGCACCTCGAGGGACGCGCACTCGAGCAACAGCGCACGGTCACGCTTCGCGAGCGACGCGATGGTCTGATCCATCACACCGCAGCGCACACCCACATGATCGTGTTCGGCGCGAAATGCGACGCCCGCGATTTGACGCGGCGTCAGATTGGCGCCCGCGAATGTCGCGATCGCTTTCGCAGCGGAGACGGACAGCGCGGCGGACGACGACAATCCGGCGCCGACCGGCACATCGGACGCCACAGCGATGCGCAGACTGCCGCCCGGCGGGATCGCGTCCAGCGTCCACAGCTCGCGCAACACTCCCGCGACGTACGCGGCCCAGCCGGTCGGAAGCTCTTCCTGCCAGCGCACCCGCGTGACGGCCGGATAACGCGTGGAGACTGCTTCAAGAATGCCGGACGAATTTGCGGGACCCGGTCCTACCGCTGACGTCGTGCGTTCGGCGATCGCGATTGGCAGCACCGGACCACCGTTGTAGTCGGTGTGCTCGCCGATCAAGTTGACGCGACCAGGCGCCGACGCCGCCGACCTAGGGCTTGTCCCAAACGTTTTGCGAAAGAGGTCTATCGCTGGTCGTGGCATATGTTTGACAAGGATTGGGGGCAATGCTACCGTAACGCGGCCGAATTCACCATCTACCTTTTTCGCTCTTTGGAGACCAAGTATGCGGCGGTTTGCGTTGTTGCTGCTCGCCGGAGCCTCCTCGCCCGTCGCCGCGCTCCCTGCCCAGGGTTTCGGGGTCTACGAGCACAACGCGTGTACCATGGGGCGCGCCGGTGTCGCTGCGGCGAACCCCTGCCCTGACGGCTCCGCGATCTTCTTCAACCCCGCCGGGCTCGCCGGACTCGGGCCAACGCGCGTCAGCGCAGGCGTCACCGCGATCGCCGCGCAGGGTGGTTTCACCGACGACATCTTGAATCAGACCAGCGACCTCCAAAACCCCGTCATTCCCGTCCCCGCCGTCTATTTCACGCACCCACTCAACCCGAAGCTCACGATCGGGATCGGGGCGTACGCGCCCTACGGGCTGGAGACCAAGTGGGACAGCACGACGTCGCCGGGCCGCTTCATGGGCTACAACACGGAGGTACGGTCGATCTACATCCAGCCGACGCTCGGCTATCAGATCACTCCCACGTTCAAGTTCGGGATCGGCTTTGCCTATATCACGAGCCGCCTCAAGCTGCGCCAGCGCACCGATTTCTCCCAGCAGCTCGTCCCCTCGACGGCCGTGCCGCCCGGGACGCGGTTTGCGTCGCTCGGCGTACCCACCGGAACGGACTTTGCCGACGCGCAACTGGAAGCCACAGGCGACGGGTACGCCGTCAATTTCGGCGGCATTGTGAAGGTCTCCGACAAGGTTTCCATCGGCGGTCACTGGCTGACGCGGAAGAAGATCAGCTACGACGGTACCGTCGAATTCAACCAGGTTCCGACAGGCTTGGTCCTGCCCCCGAACAATCCGCTGGGGCTGCCGGGCGGCACGCCGGTGGACGCGGTCGTGGCGGCCAATTTCGGGCCCGGAGCCCCACTATCGAACGGCAAAGTGACCACATCACTGTACATGCCGCCGCAGGGAACGCTCGGCATCGAGTGGAAGCTGAACGATGGGTGGACGGTGATGGGCGACTATCAGTACGTCGTGTGGGGCTGGTTCAACACAGTCGAGATCGATTTCGAGAATCCCGCAACGCCTGACCTCACGTTGCATCCCAGCAACTCCGACACGCATGGCTTTCGGTTCGGGACCGAGTACCAGTACGACCCAAAGGTAAAGCTGCGCGGTGGCTATCTCTATCACACCGGCGCGTCGCCCGACGAGTTCGTGACGCCGCTCCTGCCGGAAGGTCCACGCAACGAGTTCACGATCGGCGCCGGCATCCAGCTGTCGCCCAAGCTCTCGGCGGACGTCGCGTACCAGTACATCAAACAGAACGACCGGCGCGGGACGGTGAACACCGCTGTAGGTAACACCGGTCTCTACCAGTTCTCGGCCCATCTGTTCGGGCTGGGGGCGGCCTACACCTTCTGAGGAACCGCGACTCATGATGCGAACCCTTCGCTACTCGGCCGCCCTCGGACTCCTGCTGGCTGCCGCGGCCTGCGAAAATGACCAGCTGAACCGCCCTTCTTCGGTCACACCGGTCGATCCGCTGTTCGACCGCTACGTGTCGATGGGCAACTCGATTACGGCCGGGTTCCAGTCCGCCGGTATCAACGACAGCACCCAAAGTCAGTCCTACGCGGTGCTGCTCGCGCGCGCGATGCACTCGCCGTTCTTTGCGCCGCTGATGCGGCGGCCGGGCTGTCCGCCGCCGTTCACCAACGTCTTTACCCAGGCGCGCGTCGGTGGTGGAACGCCCACGACCTGCGCCCTTCGCACCTCGCCGAACCCTCCGCCCCCGTTCGTCAGCAATACGGCTGTCCCGGGCGCGGAAGTGATCGACATCTACAGCAACCTGGATCCAGCGTCGAATGCCAACACGCTGACGTCATTCATCCTGGGTGGTTTGACGCAGACGCAGATGATGCAGCGCGCCGATCCGACGTTTGTGTCGGTATGGATCGGCAACAATGACGTCCTCGGTGCGGCAACAAACGCCGGCGACAGCACGCGGATCACGCCGGTGGCGACGTTCCAGGCGAACTACACGAACGTGCTGGACTCGGTTGCCGACGTGGTACCAGGTGGCGCCGTCCTGGTGAGCGTCGCGAACGTCACGCTCATTCCTTATTTCAGCCGTGGCGCCACCTACTGGGCGATCAAAAACGGATTGGTGCCTGGCGCCGCCTTCCCGGCGCCATTCACGGTGAGCGCGAACTGCGCTCCAATCGCGACCGCCATTCCGGGGGCGCGGGGAGATTCCGTGCTCGTGCCGTTCCCGTATGGTGCCGCACTATTACAGGCCGCCTCGCCGCCCAATAACCTGCCGCGCAATCTCGACTGCGCGGACACGGTCGCGGCGATCGTCGTCCCTCGCGAGCTCGTGAACCTCGTTACAGCCGTGACAGCGTACAACAGCTTCATCTCCAGCCAGGCGACCGCACGGGACTGGGCCTATTTCGACGTGAACGCCAAGCTCGCTCAGCTCGCGGCCGACACGGCGCAGGTGCGGCCATTCCCGTACTTCCCGCAGGGGAACGCGGGTGACACGGTGGCGCTGCGGCGTCCATTCGGCCGAGCGTTCTCGCTGGATGGCGTGCACCCGAGCGCATCCACCCACCGCGTTATCGCAGACACGCTGCGGCACGTGATCAACGGGGCTTACGGCACGGCTATTCCGCCGATTCCCTGAACTCGGACTCGGGTGGGCGGTACAAGGCTGTCATGGGCCGCCTTTGTTGTTTCGTTCTCCTACTCGCGCTGCTCCCCGGGCTGCCGCCCGGGGTTAGCTCGGCGCAAGCCGTCCCCCGTACCGACACTCCACGCCAGGGAAAGCTCCGCCTCACGTTCGAGCCCGTCATCACGACGTGGGAATACGAGTTCACCCCCGAGGGGCGCACGCCGATTGGCGCCACGCTGCCGGCGACGGTGTTCGTTCGTCAGGAACAGCGCGTCACGCCACTGATGCTCGAATGGGGGATCACCGATCGACTGGCCGTCGGCGCGAAAGCGCCGCTCGTGCGCGTGCACTCGCGGCAGAGCTACAGCCTCGACAGCGCGGGCAACCTCGATAGCGCCAGCGCCGCGCTCGACTCCCTGCTTAGGGACACGACGTACGCGTACGGATCGCTCGGCCCCACACCGCGACATCTGCACTACTTCTCCGGCGATGCGGAGGTCCAGGCTAAGTACCGGCTGGTCGCGGAGGCGAACTACGCGGTGAGCGGCACGTTGCTGGTGCGACTTCCCACAGGGCATCAGGATTCGCCCAACAACTTGTTCGACATTCCGACCGGCGACCATCAGCTCGACATCGAGCTGCAGGCCGCGGTCGAGCTCACGTTGCTCTCCCGGTTATGGCTCAACGGAAGCGTGCGGTCCGCGCACCAGCGGCCGGGAACGCGAGACATGCGCGTGGGGCCACAGTCCGAGCTGCTCCACCCGCACGCGACGCTCGCGAAGCTGAACTGGGATCCGGGGGACTATCTCGCGATCGATCTCGCGCCGATGTACCGCTTTTCGAAGTTTTTCGGCGCAGGGTTCACCGCGGGGTGGTACAACAAGCGCGAGGACCACTACAGCTATCGTTCCGTTCAGGACTCCATCGACGTCGCAACGAATTCGGGTGCGGCCGTTGCGGCGGACGTCCTCGATCGCGGCACCGCGGTGCGGCGCTGGAGACTGGGGGTCGCGATGACCTACGTGGCGCCCGATGTCGAGGGGAGCCTGTCGTTCGAGCAGACCGTCGATGCGACCGCCGAGGAAGCCGGGACTCGGATCCCGGCAGCGTCGGTCTTCAGGCTGGTGATGCGGCTTTCTCGCTGGCCGTTTTGAGCAGCAGAGCGGCGTGGCGACGCGCGGTCGCCATGTCGCGGTCCCCCAGCATCCGCGCGATCTCTTTCACGCGTCCTTCACCTTGCGCCACCTCGACGTCGCTCGTGGCCAGTCCGCCCTTTTTTCCCTTGGCCACGACAAGGTGCTGGTCGGCATAGACGGCGATCTGCGGGAGATGCGTGATGACCAGCGCCTGGCGGCCCTCGCGCGACACCTGTTTCAAGGCCTCACCCACTCGACCACCGACTTCGCCGCCGATGCCCTGATCCACTTCGTCGAACACCAGCGTCGGGATGACGTCCTGCGCAGCCAACACGACCTTTAAGGCCAGCATGAGGCGCGACAACTCACCACCCGACGCTACCCTCGAGAGCGGCCTGCTCTCCATCCCTTCGTTGAGCGTTACGGTGAAGGTGATGTCCTCACCCCCATGTGCGCGGTGCGTGGTGCGTGGTGTGTGGTCTGCCGAGAACTTTCCGCCTTCCATTCCGAGGGCAGGCAGAAGCTTGTTCACCGCTCGTGCCAGTTTCTTGGCACCCGTGGTGCGCTTCGCGGTCAGCGCGTCCGTCGCCCGTTTGAACTCGCCGGCCGCCTGCTCGCGCTCGGCCGCGATGTTGCGTAAGTCGAGATCGGCCGTGTCGAGCAGCTCCAGCTCCCGCGCTGCCCCGTCTCGTGCGGCCAGGACGTCGGCGATCGTGGGCCCGTGCTTCTGCTGCAGTCGAAAAAGCAGATCGCGGCGCTGTTCGACTTCGTTCAACCGGCCGGGATCGGATTCGATGGACGTGGCGTACTCTCGAGCGGCCTGGGCGAGCTCGTCGGCGTTGGCGAACGCCGCGTCGAGCATCTCCTGCCACTTTCCGACCGATGGATCGAGCCGCAGCAGCGCGGCGAGGGTCTTTTGCGCCTTCGCGAGACCGGCGGCATCGACCGATTCCTCGAGCTCGCGAGCCAGGCGACCCAGTTCCTCGGCATGCGTGAGCCGCTTCGACTCCACGGCGAGCGCGTCGTCTTCTCCCACCTTGGGCCTGGCGCGCTCGATCTCCTGCAGCACGTGCCGCAGGTAGTCGGCCTTCTTGCGCACGTCCGTTTGGCGCGTAGCAAGCTCGCCTTCGCGCCGCTCGAGCTCCTTGAGGCGGCCGTAGGCGTCCCGCACCGCGACACGTTCGACGTCCGCGTCCGCATACGCATCGAGCATATCGCGCTGGGCGTCGGGACGCAGCAAGCCTTGCGTCTCGTGCTGCCCATGCAAGTCGACCAACAGGCCGCCGATCTCACTCAGCACGCTGATCGTTACGGGCGAACCGTTGACCCACGCCCGCGATTTGCCTTCGCGCAGCACTTCCCGCTTCAAGACGAGTCTGCCGTCCTCCAACTCCACACCAAGCTCTGCGAATGGTGAAAGCAGATGGCGATGCACGGCCGCGGCAAACTCAAAGGCTCCTTCGACGATCGTCTTCTCAGCGCCCGGCCGGACGATGTCGGCAGACGCACGCTCACCGAGCAGCAGCGATAGCGCGTCAACGACCATTGATTTGCCGGCACCGGTTTCGCCGGTAAGGACGTTGAGGCCGGGCTGGAACGGCAGAGTGACGTCGGCAATGACGGCGAGGTCCCGAACCCGCAGCTCCGTCAGCATGTCAAAGAGCACGGAGCAGGGAGCACGGAGCCGTCTGCTCCCTGCTCTCTGCTCCCTGCTCCTTACTTACGAGTCCGGTCACTCAAATCCCCCCAATGCAGCTTCTTGCGCAATCTCTTGAAGAAGCTTTCGGGCCCCAGGCGAATCAGGTGAATGGGCCGGTCCGCGCGACGTACCTCGAGCCGTTCCCCTGGGTGAATCGGCGTGCCGACCTGGCCGTCGAACGACACGAGCACCTCATCGCTCCAAGGCGGGATGGGTTGGATCGTGACGACTGCCGTCGCTGCCAACACGAGCGGGCGGACCGCCAGCGTGTGTGGGCAAATGGCGGTAACGACGATGGCATCGACGGTGGGAACGACGATCGGGCCGCCCGCGGACATCGAATACGCAGTCGAGCCGGTTGGTGTGCTGACAATGATCCCGTCTGCCGAGTACTGCGCCACCTCGTCGCCGTCGACCGAGACTTTGAGCCGCACGACCCGTGCGACGCCGCCTTTGTGCACCACGATGTCGTTCAAAACGAGCGGCTCGGTGCGGCCGCTCTTGACCCCCTTGCCCGTAATCGTCGATTGCAGCGCGAGCCGGGGCTCGGTCGTGTAGGCGTCGCGCACGATTGCGTCGAGCGCCCAGTCGAGCGCATCCGGACCCGCGGTCGTAAGGAACCCGACCCGGCCGAGGTTCACGCCGAGGATCGGGGTATTGGCACCATTCAGGAGCCGGGCGCCGCGCAGCAGCGTGCCATCGCCGCCCAGCGTGATCAGACAGGCGAGCTCACCGGGCGCCTCGCTCAAGGCCGGCAGGCCGCCGTTGCCGCCGGGGGGGGGCCAGAGCGATTGGATGCGCTCTTCGGTGTACAGCGTGATCCCGACTTGCCTGGCCTTCTGCTGGAGCGTCGCCAGGAAAGCGCCGAGGTCCGGGTAGTTGGCGTTCCCGACGACCCCGACGTTCATCGCGGGGTGAGCGACTCTTCCGCGGCGAGAGCGCGAATCCGGCCCGCGATTCCCTCACCCGTCAGCCCGACATCGGCGAGCTGCTGCGCACGCGGCGCGTGCTCGTAAGTGCGATCGGGGACGCCGAGAGCGACGACGCGCAGATCTGGCGCCGTGGTCTGCACGAGCGCGGCAAGCGCAGCGCCGAAGCCGTTCACCACGGTGCCGTCTTCCACGGTGACGAGCAGCTTGTGGTCGCGCGCGAGGGCCTCGAGCATCTCGCGGTCCATCGGCTTCAGGAAGCGCGCATTCACGACGCTGACGTCGAAGCCATCGGCGGCCAGGGCATCAGCGGCATCGAGCGCCGGCTTGCACATCACGCCGACCGCGAGGATCGCGCAGTCCTTTCCTTTTCTCAGCAGCTCCCAGGTCCCGTACGGAGTCGGCGGCACCTCCGCCGCGGGGGGCGGTTCAGCGGGGGCCTTGTCACGAGGATACCGGATCGAGAACGGCCCGTCCGTGTGCGCCAGCGCGCAGCGCAGCAACCCGATCAGCTCGGCGCCATCCTTGGGCGCGGCAACGGTCATGTGCGGGACGGCCAGCATGTACGCGATGTCGTACAGCCCCATGTGGGTCTGGCCGTCCTCACCGACCATCCCGGCGCGATCGAGCGCGAAGATCACGGGCAGCTTCTGGATCGCGACATCGTGGATGATCGAATCGTACGCGCGCTGCAGGAACGTCGAGTAGATCGCGACGATCGGCCGGACGCCCTGCGTCGCCAAGCCGGCGGCGAAGGTCGTCGCGTGCGCCTCGGCAATTCCCACGTCGAAGAACCGCTCCGGCCACCGCTTCTGGAAAATGTTCGTGCCCGTGCCCGACGGCATGGCTGCCGTAATCGCGACGAAATTCGCGTCTTCCGCGGCGAGCTGGGTCAGCGCCTCCCCGAACACCTTGGTCCACAGCGGGAGACCGGGATGGACCGGCTTGAGCTTGCCGGTGACGGGGTCGTAAGGCGCGCGGGCGTGATACTTCTCGAGATCCGGCTCGGGCAGCGGGAAGCCCTTCCCCTTTTCGGTGAGCACGTGCACGACTCGCGGCCCCTCGAGCGTTTTCACGATGTCGAACGTGTGCAGCATCTGCGCGATGTTGTGCCCGTCGATCGGTCCGAAATAGCGGAAACCCAGCTCCTCGAACAGCATCCCCGGTGACCAGAGGTTCTTGATACTCTCTTCGACGTTCTTGGCGAAGTGGACCAGCTTCTTGCCGCCGATTACATGTGAGGCGCGCTCGATGACATGCTTCACACGCTCGCGCATCCGCACGCCAAAGCGGCTCGCGACGATCGACCCGAAGTACTTGCTGATCGCGCCGACATTCGGAGCGATCGACATGCCGTTGTCGTTGAGCACGACGATGATGTCGCGGCCGGAGTCGCCGGCGTTGTTCAGCGCTTCGTACGGCAGACCGCACGTCATCGCGCCGTCGCCGACCACGGCCACCACGTGGTAATCCTCGTACTTCAGGTCGCGCGCCGTGGCCATGCCGAACGCCGCCGACAACGCGGTCCCCGCGTGGCCAGCGCCGAACTGATCGTGCTCGCTCTCATCCCGGCGCAGGAAGCCGGATAGCCCGCCCTGCTGGCGCAGCGTCTCGAGCCGCTCGTTACGGCCGGTGAGGATCTTCCATGGATACCCCTGATGGCCCACATCCCAAACGATCTTGTCGCGCGGCGACTCGAAGGCCGCGCACAGCGCGACGGTCAGTTCCACCACGCCCAGCCCGGCACCGATGTGTCCTCCGGTTTGGGACACGACCGCGATCAGACGCTGGCGGACCTCGTCGGCGAGCTCTTGCAGCTCGTCCGGCGAGAGGTTCTTGACGTCTTCGGGACCGCGAATGGATTCGAGTAGCGACATAATCCTCAATTAGGCCTCGTCACAATGTAGTGGGCCAGCTCAACCAGCAGGGGGGAAACTAACCCGACATCCCGCAGATGGTCCACCGCTCTCGCGGCGCGCCGTTCAGCCTCGGCGCGCGCGGCTCCGACGCCGAGCAGGGTCACAAAAGTGGCCTTGGCATGCGCCGCATCCTTCCCCGCCGTCTTGCCGAGCTGGTCGGAGGTTGCGGTGGCGTCGAGCACGTCGTCGGCGATCTGAAACGCGAGACCAATCGCGTCGCCGTAGGCGCGCAAGCCGTCGATGTGCCGCGGCGAGCCGCCCGCGGACATGCCGCCGATGACGCACGATGCGGCGATCAGCGCGCCGGTCTTGCGGCGATGCACTTCCTCCAGCGCCTCGATCGGCAGCGCCTTCGCCTCGGCCTCGAGGTCGAGCGCCTGGCCACCAATCATGCCGCCGGCTCCGGCGGCGCGAAACAGCTCGAGCGCGATATCGCGACTGCGCTCCGGTGTCAGGGCGAGAGTCGCGAGGCCGTGCGCGAGGACACGCGCCGCGAGCGCAACCATGTCGTAGCCGGCGCGGGTTGCGTGCGGCACGTCGAACGCCCGATGCGCCGTCGGCCGGCCGCGCCGCAAATCGTCGTCATCCATGCAGGGAAGATCGTCGTGCACCAAGGAATAGGCGTGCACCACCTCCACGGCGGCCGCGAGCTCGGCGACGCCCGCGCCGGACGCCCTCCCCCCGCTCAGCGCTTCATGTGCCGCGAACACGAGTGTCGGACGCAACCGCTTGCCTTCGCCGAGCAGGCTGTAGCCGATGACGGGATCGCTGCGACTCGCCCAGGTCGTGAGCACTGCGTCCACCCGAGTGCGGGCGTCGGCGAGATACCTAGCGATCGGCTGAGCTAACGGGGCGGTCGGGAGGGGGCGGTGAGGGTGAACTTTCAATCTCCAGGACTTTCTTGACCTTGAGCTCGGCTTGCGCCAATTGCTCGCGCGCAACGCGCAGCCGCTCAACGCCTTCCTCGAAGAGCTTCAGCGCTTCATCGAGATCGAGGTCCTCTGACTCGAGTTTGCGGACGATGGCTTCGAGCCGCTCGAGCTGCTTACTGAACTCGGCCATTCACTTCTCCATCGGTTACCCGCAAGCGGAATTCCTTGCCTTGGGGGAGCTGCGCGACGCTTTTGAGTACCGTGCCCTGGCTATCGCGAGCGACAGAATAGCCGCGAGCCAATACTTTCAGCGGGCTCAATGCCTCCAACCGTGCGCTGTGCGCGGTGAGCAGTGCGCGGGACTGCTCCAACCGATAGTCGATGCAACGGGTCAAACGGTCGCCGGTGCGATGGAGCCGTTCGACTACATGGCGGGACGCAATCCGCAGCGCACGCGCGAGCCGCTGACCGAGTACGCCGCAGGTGGCAAGCACCTCGACGCGGTCCGGGGTCGCGGCTTCGGCTGCCGCGGACGGCGTCGGCGCGCGGAAATCGGCGACGAGATCGCACAACGTCACGTCGGTCTCGTGGCCGATCGCCGAGATGATGGGCATCGGCATGGCTGCCACGGCGCGCGCGACGCGCTCCGAGTTGAAGGCCCAGAGGTCCTCGATCGAGCCGCCGCCACGTGCCACGATGAGCACATCGACGGGCAGCCGGCGGATACGGTTCAGCGCCGAACACACCGACGCTTCGGCCTTCGTCCCCTGCACCTGCGCCGGCACGACGATCAGCTCGGCGACGGGCCAGCGCCGCCCCACGACGGACTCAATGTCGCGCAGCACGGCGCCATCGGGACTCGTCACCACCGCGATGCGGCGCGGGAATGGAGGCAGGGCGCGCTTACGAGCCGGGTCGAGCAGTCCGTCTTTCAGCAGCGACGCCTTCGCCTTCTCGAACGCGAGCTTCCAGAGCCCGTCCCGGTCCGTCGAGAGCAGCTCGGTGACAGTGAGCTGGAAGTCGCCCTTTTCCTCGTATACAGAGGGCTTCGCGAAGACAAAGACCTGCATGCCATCGACGGGCACCGGCAGCATGTAGTTCTGCTTGGCGAACATCACACACCGGATCTGGGCCGACTTGTCGCGCAGGGAGAAGTACCAGTGACCGCTGCGCCACGCCTTGAAGCCGGTGATTTCGCCGCGGACCCAGAGCGGCGGCAGACCCGCTTCGATCACGGCGCGGGCCCGACGGGTGACTTCACCAACCGTCCACGCCCCCTCGGTGGACGCGGCGGCGAACAGGTCGAGCCCGGCCCCGGGGCCAGGCCCTGCAGCCCCGGGGCCATGCCCCGGGACTAGGGGTTGGCCCATTGCCGAGCGGCTTGCACCGTGTTGTAAAGCAACATCGTGATCGTCATGGGTCCGACTCCGCCAGGAACCGGCGTGATCACGGAAGCAACCTGCTTCGCTTCCTGAAAGTTGACGTCACCGACCAGGCGATAGCCCTGCTTGCGCGTCGGATCGTCCACGCGATTGACGCCGACGTCGATGACGACGGCTCCGGGCTTGATCATGTCGCCGGTCACGAACTCGGGCTTGCCGATAGCGACAATGAGAATGTCGGCCTGCCGGGTGTACTGTTCGATGTTCCGGGTCCGTGAATGGCACACGGTTACGGTGGCATTGCCGCCGGGAGCGTCGTGCAGGAGGAGCGCCGCCATGGGCCGGCCCACGATGTTCGAGCGTCCGACGACAACCGCATGGGCGCCTTTCGTCTCGACGCCGGTACGAATCAGCAGCTGCTGCACACCATACGGCGTCGCGGGACGAAAGCCGGCCGGATCTCCCACCGCGACCTTGCCCACGTTTTCCGGGTGGAAGCCGTCCACATCCTTGGCCGGATCGATGCGGTGCAACGCGCGATTGGTGTCGATCTGCTTTGGCAGCGGCAGCTGCACGAGGATGCCATGAATCTTGTGATCGACGTTGAGGCGCTCGAGCAGCGCCATCAGGTCCGCTTCCGTCGTGTCCTTGGGAAGCTTGATCGTTTCGTGATACAGCCCCGCCTCCTCGCAGGCCTTGCCTTTCATTCTGACATAGACCTGTGACGCCGGATTGTCGCCCACCAGCACAACCGCCAGCCCGGGCGTAATCCCTTTCGTTTTCAGCGCGGCAATTTCCCCCGCCAGCTCAGCCCGCATTTCGCCGCCGATGGCATTTCCGTCGATCAACCGGGCGCCGTCTGAGGCCCGAGCCCCGACGCCTGAAGCCCTGGGATCAGCGTGCAACGCCCACCGCCCGTGTCTCGCGGATAACCACGACCTTAATCTGCCCCGGATACTGCAATTCGCGCTCAATTTTGCGCGCGATTTCGTCAGTCAGCCTGGTGGCCGCGGTGTCGTCCACGGATTCCGGCGTCACGACGACGCGAACCTCGCGGCCGGCCTGGATGGCAAACACCTTCTCCACGCCCTGGAATTCGGACGCCAGCTTCTCGAGCTGCGTGAGCCGCTTCACATACGTCTCGAAGGCCTCCCGGCGAGCACCGGGCCGGGAGCCGGACACGGCGTCGGCCGCCTGGACGATCACACTGACGGGTGATTCGTGCGGCACATCGTCGTGGTGGGCGGCAATACAGTTGATCACGATCGGGTGCTCGCCGTACTTCGTCGCCATTTCGATGCCGAGCTGGACGTGGGTGCCGTCATGCTCGTGCGTGAGGACTTTGCCGACATCGTGCAGCAGCGCGCCGCGCTTGGCCAGATTGACGTCGAGCTTCAGCTCCGCCGCCATTATACCCGCCAGCCACGCGACTTCCTTGGAGTGCTCGAGAATGTTCTGGCCGTAGGACGTGCGGTACTTCATGCGGCCTACGAGCTTGACCAACTCCGGGTGCATGCCGCGAATGCCGGTGTCGTAGACGGCCTGCTCGCCGGCCTCCACGATGCCCGCGTCGATGTCCGCCTTTGCCTTCTTGACGATTTCTTCGATCCGCCCGGGATGAATGCGGCCGTCGGCGATGAGACGCTCGAGGGCGAGCCGGCCGACTTCCCGCCGCACCGGCTCGAAGCACGACACGACGACGGTGTCGGGCGTGTCGTCGATGATGACGTCCACACCGGTCGCAGCCTCGAACGCGCGGATGTTCCGTCCCTCGCGTCCGATGATCCGTCCTTTCATCTCATCAGACGGCAACACCACGGCCGACACGCTCGATTCCGCCGTCTGCTCGGCGGCGATCCGTTGGATCGCCAACGCCACGATCTTCTTGGCTTCGCGATCGGCGTTTTTCTTGGCCTGCTCGATGATGTTGCGGACGAGCGCCGCCGCTTCGTCGCGCGCTTCGCTCTCGAGCCTGGTGATGACCTCGAGCCTGGCCTCCTGGGCGCTCAGCCCGGCGACCTGCTCCAGGCGCGCGCCGATTTCCTGTTCGCGCTTGGCCAACGCCTTGCCGCGCTCCTGTAGCTGCTGCTCGAGACGCCGGAGTTCCTGTTCGCGTCGGTCGACACCGGCGAGTTTTTGATCGAGGCTTTTGTGGAGGTTCTCGCGAACGGCCATCAACTCTTCTTTGGCAGCCAGCACGAGGCGCTGGCTCGAGTCCGTTGCGCGGCGCTCGACGCGCCGTCCCCACACGTAGAAGACCAATGCCGCGACGAGCACGCCGCTAAGCACGGCCGCGATGACGCTCCCCAGCTCTGCCATTTGATCTATCCCCAACCCCTCACGGGAATGTCCCTTGATCAATGATCATTGTTCAATGATCGATGATCATTGAGCGTTCCGCGTGAGCGGCTAATTGTCAGCCTGCGCTTAGAGCCTTCCGCTTGGCCGGCGGCAACATCTTTGCGAGATCGTCGGCAACGGCCGCGAGGCGCGCTGCCACTTCCCGCTCGGTTTGCTTCGCCTGAAACAGCTCGTTCGTAATGTCCAGCGCCGCGAGAATCGCGGCTTTATGCGTTTCGACCAGCGGGCCCTGACTCAGCACCTTCTTGAGGGCCTGGTCGACGTAAGCAGCCACTTCGCGTGTGTAGTCTGGCGTGAGATCGGAGCGCACAGTGTACTCCTCGCCCCCGATCATGACGCGGACGGCGTGTTTCTTCGCGATCACTTCGGCACGCCTCCCCC
>DATFEG010000028.1:0-3007 GCA_035251445.1 Gemmatimonadales bacterium
CTGCCACTGGTACGTGTACGTCCAGGTGATGTTGGACACGCTGGTCACCTGGAAGGAGAAATTGTCCGTCACGTTCACGATCTGAGGATCGTACGGCGCGAGCGGTCCTGTGCTATTTCCACCACACGCGAGCGCCAGCAACCCTAGCGCAAGCGCGGCGACACCGAGACCAACACGTTTCGTCTTTACCACGGCATGCTCCAGTTAGAGTTTGGCAGCGGGAGTTGCAAGGCCGGTGCCGGGAATTTGCCGGCGCACTGCAAAGGGGACCGGTGATCCCTCTCACACATTGGCCTGGCTTGTTTCGATCCACCCCGCTTTATCCTGAGACTGCCGTGTCAGAAGACGCACTGCTGCGCCCAATCCCGCGACGGTCAGACCGTAGTCCTGCGGGATCGAAAGAGCGATCGCCGCGAAGGTCCCAATGATCGCCCAGAGGATCGGGATCGCCAGGAGCCACACCGATGGCTGGCGCAACGCTATCAGCAAGACGCCGATCGTGAAAATCGTCGTGGGACAAGGGAGTCCGAGCGTCACGACCGTGGGATAAGTCTGGCCGGCGAGAGATCCAATCAGGGGGTATCCAACGAGCGCGTAGGCGATCAGCACCTTGCCAGTGCTCCGCGCGATCGGCGTGCCCCACTCACCGGATGCCGTTTGGCGGCGATCCGTTGCTAGCAGCAGCACAGCCTGCGCGATGAACGCGATCCCGAAGTACCGTGCTGCCGGATTGATCTCACTGAAGAACAGCAGATGGTACACGACGCCCGTCCAGAGCCACAGCGTCGCCAGTAGCGCGACCACCACCGACCGGCGCTCGCGGCGCAGTATCAGCGCGACGATCACGAGCGCGACCGCGTACAGCAGCAGTTGCGCCGGCCAGACGGCGATGTTGTAGCGTCCGAAGACCTCTAGGAACTCCTGTCTACCGAACGGCAGCATATGTACCACATCCTAAGCCGGCACCGCGGTAATCTGGGCGCGCGCGAGCGCGGCCTGAGCGCGCACCGGCGCGGGAACCGGAACCACGAGTACCGCTGCCGGCAGGTCGTTCAGCAGCTTCTCGGTGACGCTGCCGATCAGCAGCCGATCGACCCAGCCCTTGCCGTGCGAGCCCACGACGACGATGTCCGCTTGCCACGCCGACGCTTCCGCGACGATCGTCTCGAAGGGCGGACCTTCGCGGATGACCCTGGCCTGTTCGACCACGGGGATGAGCGGCCAAACGTCGCGCTCGATGAAATCGCGTGACCAATCCCGCGGCAATTCCGCGATGGCCGGCGGCGGGTCGATCACATGCAGCGCGCGGAGCGGACAGCCTATGCGCCGCGCCAGCGCCACGGCCTGTCGAGCGGTTGGCGCAGCAGCATACGACGCATCGACGGCTACCAGCACGCGGGGGTGCCGCGGCAGCTTGCCGGCCGTCACCAGCAGCGGAACGTGCAGACGACGAACGACCTGCTGTACGGAGCTCCCGCCCAGCCACCGGCCCAGACGGGAATGGTGCTTGCCGCCGAGCATGAGCAGCGACGCCTCCGTTTCCGCGACGACGGCTTCCAGAACGTCCACCGGCCGACCGATGCTGACGATCATCGCGTGGACGCCTTCCGGTGGCAGAAATCCCCTGAGCCCAGCGCTGACCTCCGCGCGCGCGTGGCTCAGCCGCGCCAGCTGCATTGTTTCGGTCCACACACCCGTCCCCGCAAACTCGAGGGCGGTGCTCACGTCATTGGCCGCATGAACCAGCCGGCAGCGGGCTTCGGCCGCCCGCGCCAGCATCCATCCCGCTGAAGCGGCTGACGCGCTCTCGGGCGATCCGTCGACGCCTACGACGATCGATTGGGGTTTCATCGCGCCTCCTTAGCGAAGGCAACGCGGCGGTGACGGCGCTGGGGTAGCGCCTTCGCGGCCACGCCGACGGGTGCCACGAGCAATGACGTCGGCAAATTATTGATGAGTCGCTCAGTCACACTGCCCAGCAACACGCGCTGTGCCCAGCCTTTGCCGTGCGACCCGACCACGAGGACGTCCGCCTGCCAATCCACCGCCTCGCGCATCAGCGTCTCGACGACGTTCCCGTGGCGCACGAACTTCGCGACGCCCGGCGTCTTCACGATCGGCCACACGTCCCGCTCGAGCGTTTCTTGCGCGAGCGCGAAGTACTGATTCGGGTCCACCACCTGCGCGCCGGCCAGGTCAGGCAACGGTTCAAACACGGTCAGGACCCGCAGTTCAGCCCCCACGAGTCTTGCAAACCGCTCTGCGAGCCCGATCGTAGGACCGGACGCCGTGGAGAGATCCGCGGCCACCAACACGCGACGGAACGCGGCCGGCGTTCCCGAGGTAATCAGCACCGGCACTTCGGCGGCGCGCACCACGTGCAGACTCGTGCTCCCCCCCAACCACCGCTCCAGCACGGAATGGTGCTTCCCACCGACGACAACGAGACCGGGCCGCTGCTCCCGCATGACTTGCTGCAGGACTGCAGCGCCGGGGCCGAACACCACATCGAGATTCCGGCGGGTCTGCTCGGACACCGCCGTTCCGACGGCGTCGTTGACGTGCTGGCGCGCGACGGCGAGCTGCAGCTGCTGCATGTGAGCCACTTGCGAATCGACGCTCACGGCCACGAGCGGCGCCCACGCGTCGCGCACGGCGTGGACCAATCGGCACGGCACGGACGCCAGGCGCGCGAGGCGCTCGCCAACCGCGGCGGCGCCTGCGGCCGCCGGCGACGCGTCCACGCCAACCACGAGCGGACCCCAGGACATCGCGACTCCTCGTGACGGTACGGATCGAAGTTGGCCGGGATTTTGTGAAGGAATCTTGAGATGGAGGCGAAGGTTCAGGGTGTGCGCTGGCCGTGCCCCGTCACTCGAGCGTGATCCGGCTGAAATCGACAGCCGGCTTGGGGAATTGCATATCCAGCGCCTCGAGCGTGTCCACCAGGATCTCCGACACCGCGAGGTTTCGAAACCACTTCCGGTCGGCGGGAACGACGTACCAG
>DATFEG010000041.1:0-4741 GCA_035251445.1 Gemmatimonadales bacterium
TTTGCGGCATGCCCCGTGCCCCCACCTTGGACGAAGCGACGATCATTGCCATCCTGCGCGCGGCGGACCGCTTGCGACGCCGGTACGCGCCGTTGCTCGCACGTCACGGGGTGACGCTCCAGCAGTACAATGTTCTGCGCATCCTGCGAGGGGCCGGCCCCGCCGGCCTGCCCACGCTGACCCTGGTGGACCGCTTGATCGAGCAGGCCCCCGGCATCACCCGGCTCCTGGCTCGCCTGGTGCGCAAGGGCTGGGTACGCCGGCGGCAGGACGGTGACGATCGCCGCGTCGTGATCTGCCGGATCACGGCCGCGGGACGTCACCTGCTCCGGCAACTCGACGCTCCCGTTGCCGCCGCGGACCGCGCCGCCGTCGCCGTCCTTCCGCCCCGCCGCCGGGCCCAGGTAGTCGCGCTGCTCACTCCAATCGCCAACGAGGTCCCCTAGCCGTGGGAACTTTCCCGACGCTCCGTTCATTGGAATAATAGTTGACTAGTCAACTATTACTCTCACACGGAGCTGCCTTATGCTGGAGTTGCTTTTCAAAACCGATACCGGCATCGCCGGTCTGCTGCTGCGGTGCCTGCTGGCGATTGCCATTTTTCCGCACGGGGCCCAGAAGGTCCTCGGCTGGTTCGGCGGATTCGGGGTCGCCGGAACCCTGGGGTACTTCAAAGGCCTCGGCATTCCCACACCGATTGGCGTGCTCGGCATCGCGGCTGAGTTTCTCGGTCCGCTGTTGCTCGTCGCAGGGGTCGGCACGCGCGTGGCGGCCTTCGGTATCGCCTGCATGATGCTGGGCGCGGCGTGGTTGGTGCACCGTCCGTACGGGTTCTTCCTCAACTGGTTCGGCCAGCATCCCCTCGGTAAAGAGGGCTTCGAGTATCAGGCGCTCGCGCTCGGCGTGGCGCTGGTCCTCATCCTGATTGGCGGCGGGAAGTGGTCGGTGGATGGCCTCTTGATGCGCGGCGTCTGAAGGCGCGAGCCTTGGCTTGCCCGCCACACCTCTGCATCGAGCACCAGCGGCGACGCCCGGCTTTAGACACATCGTAGAACATGAGACGGCAGGCCGGGTTGGCACACTTGCGCAGCCGGTGGGGATCACCGTGCTGCAGGAGATCCGCGGCGGAACGCGCCACCGCACCGTAGAGTCGATCGGAGGCGGCGCCGGTGCGGCGACGTCGCGTGGTCACCTGCCCCCCCACGAGCCGCAGCTCGCTCACCTCGGAACTGAGTGCCATGCCGCGGTTCACCAGTGCAACGAGCGTCGCGCTCGGCGTGCCCCGCGCGGCCCAGTCGACGAGGCCGCGCCGCAACGCCTCGCGAAAGCGGCGCAGCCCACGTTCGTCCACGGGGCCGCTCCCGCGAGCGATCTCGCCGCTTGCTTCGGCCCATGCGCCAGCGGCGCCGGGCTCGAGCAACAGATCCTGCACCGCACCGTCCTGAACGATGACGGTGTTGAGCAAATCGACGGCGAGGCGCTCACCCAGGAATGGAAATCGCTTTTGGAACATAACTGGTAAAATAACCGTTTTCAGGTGACGCGCCAGCCACCTCCGGCCGGCCCGCGTTCCACGTTCGGTCAAGGAGAGTCACAATGTCACGTCCCACGCAGCACTCCATCGCCACCGCCCCAGTCGGATCGCAGCCCCTGCTGCTGCAAGTCCAGAAGGCGCTGGGCTTCGTCCCGAACCTCTACGCCACCTTCGCGGAATCGCCCGCGGTGCTCGGCGGGTACATGGCGCTGGACGCGAGCCTCGCCAAGGGTGCGCTGTCGGCCATCGAGCGGCAGTTGGTCGAGATCGCCGTAAGCGTGGAGAACGACTGCGCGTACTGCGTCGCCGCGCATTCGACGCTCGCGGGGATGGTGCGGGCGCGTCCCGAGGTTGTCACCGCTGTGCGCAACGGTACCCCGATCGGCGAGCGCAAGCTTGACGCGCTCATCGCGTTCACGCTGCTCGTGGCACGGACCAAGGGATTCGTGTCGGAAGCGGAAATCGGCGATTTCCTCGCCGCTGGGTACACCAAGGCCCAGCTCCTGGAGATCGTGGGGCACGTCGGACTGAAAACGATCGCGAACTATGTCAACAGCATGGCTGAGACGCCGCTCGACGCAGCATTCGAGCCGCAGCAGTGGGACCCGACACAGGCCCAGGTGGCCTGACAACGGTATGCACGTGGCCGAGCTCTGGCGTTATCCGGTCAAGTCGATGGCTGGAGAAGCGCTGACGTCGGCGACGATCCGCAGCGATGGGGTCGTCGGGGACCGGACCGTGTACGTGCTGGGCCATCACGGGCGCATCGTTACGGCGCGTACGCGGCCCCGGCTCCTCGGTCACCGCGCAACTGTTGGGCCGGACGGCGAGCCGCTGGTGGATGGACGTCCGTGGCGGGCTCCCGACGTGGCGCACGACGTCGCCGCAGCGGCCGGCCCCGGCGCTGCGTTGGTGCGCGCCAGCGGCCTCGAGCGGTTCGACATCCTGCCGCTTCTGGTCGCGACCGACGGCGCGATCGCCGCGCTCGGCGCGGATGGGCGGCGCTTGCGGCCGAACATCGTCATCGGAGGTGTGCCCGGGCTGGCCGAACGCGCGTGGGAAGGCGGCTCCCTGACGATTGGGAGTGTCGTCCTCGCCGTGGAAGATCTGCGGCAGCGTTGTATCATGACGACTTTCCACCCCGACACTCTCGAGCAGGACACCAGCGTGCTGCGCCGCATCAACGCCGAATTCGGCGGGCGCCTTGCGCTCAACAGCCACGTCGCACACCCGGGGACCATCGCAGTGGGCGATGTCGTGACCTTCGCCGCGGGGCGGAGCCGGAAACCAGAAGCGGGAGATCCGAGCCATGAAAACCAATGAGAACCGAGTCGCGATCGTTGCCGGGACACGAACCCCGTTCGTCAAAGCGGGGAAAGCGTTCGCGTCCCTCGGGCCGTTAGCGTTGGCGCAACACGCGGTGGCGGGCCTCTTGGCTCGACACGGCGTGGACCCAAGGGGCATCGACGCGATTGCGTTCGGCACCGTCGTTCCCGAGAATGGCAAGCCGAACCTGGCGCGCGAGCTGGTGCTCGAATCCGGTCTGCCCGCCCGGATCGAGGCGCAGACCATCTCGTCGTACTGCATCACGGGGTTGCGCGCAGCGACCGTCATTTCGGACGCGATCGCCGGGGGCCGCATCGCATGCGGCATTGCCGGCGGTACCGAGTGGTTGTCCGGAGCCGACCCCGCCACCTTTCGTGAGCCGACGACCGGGCTGACGATGGGTGAGCACATGGAGATCACCCGCCGCGAGTGGCGCATCCCGCGCGGACGGCAGGATGAGATCGCCCTGGCGAGCCATCGAAACGCGGTCGCGGCGCGGGAGCGCTTGGCGCACGAGATCGTGCCCGTCGCGGGCGTCACGCAGGATACCGGCCCGCGACCCAACACTTCGTTGGGGAAGCTCGCGGCGCTCGCCCCGGCGTTCGATCCGGCCGGCACCATCACCGCGGGGAACGCGTCACCGGTTACCGATGGTGCCTCCGCCGTGCTGCTCATGAGCGAGGCTCGCGCGCGGGAGGAAGGACGCGAGCCTCTGGCCTTCATCGACGCGATCGAATACGCGGCGCTCCATCCCAACGACGGTCTGCTCATGGCCCCGGCCATCGCAGTGCCGCGGCTGCTCGCGCGCGCGGGCCTCGCGCTCGGGGACATCGACCTCATCGAGATTCACGAAGCCTTTGCGGCGCAGGTGCTCGCGAACGTGGCGGCGTGGGAGCAGGGCTGGAGAGGTGCCGCCACCGGGCCCGTGGACTGGCAGCGCGTCAACGTGAACGGAAGCTCGGTGGCCGTCGGGCACCCCTGGGCTGCCACGGGCGGCCGGATCCTCACGACGCTGGCTTACGAGATGGCGCGGCGGAATGCCCGGCGTGGCCTGATCAGCATCTGCGCCGCCGGCGGGATGGCCGGGGCGTTCCTGCTCTCGCGAGCCTAACCGCTCAACGTGACCGCGGTCAGTGCGCTGAGACCGGCACGCAGGGCCGCGGCGATGCCTCCATCCGCCAGCATACCCGCGACATCGAGTTGCCTCGCCCCGAGCGGCAGTGTCACTGTCGCCTCGAGAATCACGCGCGCGGACATCGTCGTCAGGATCTCGACGAGGGCGTCCCTGACGTACGTCGATGTCGGGGAAGCGTTGAACAGCGCCACGGGTTTGCCTGGCAGCTCGACGCCACTCACCAGCCAGTCGAGGGCGTTCTTCAGGCTGCCCGGCACGCCATGAGCGTACTCGGGGCTCGAGATGATGATCGCGTCCGCTTGCGCCACGAGTCCGCGCAGCTCGGCGACTTCAGCGGGTAGACCCCTGACCTCGACCTCAGGATTGAAGTGGGGCAAGGAGCCGACCCGGTCATAGCGGATGATGTCGACGCCGGCCGGCGCCACGGCGGCCGCTGCCTGGAGCAACCGCGAGTTGGAGGAAGCGGAACGGAGACTCCCAGAGATAGCCAGAAAGCGTACCATGCTGCGAACCCCGCGGCGGTCGAGCAGCGGCCAAACATCCCCGCTGCCCGACCGGGTTGACAGGAAACCTGCTTACATCCCGGCGTCGGCGAGCGGCGCCGCACCGAAGTTCACGCTGAACCGGCGGCACCAGATCGACACCGCGCGGTATTTGCTCAGATCGAGCCCTTCAGGCACATCGTAGTTCTGGTCGCCGATGTTTCCTTTCAAGGCTCCCAGATCCACGATTCCGGCGCGCTTCGC
>DATFEG010000063.1:0-20810 GCA_035251445.1 Gemmatimonadales bacterium
AGGCCTCCACTCGTCTCCCCTGCAGCCGTTCCCGCCCCTTCAGGAAGTCCAGCTCGATCAGGAAACTGAACCCGACGACATCCGCTCCGGTGTTAACCACGAGCCGGGCTGCAGCGCTGGCCGTACCTCCAGTCGCCAGGACATCGTCGACGACAAGCACGCGGTCACCCGGCTGCACGGCGTCATGGTGGATCTCCAGCGCATCGGTGCCGTATTCCAGCGCGTACTCCACACGCTGAGTGGCGGCCGGCAGCTTTCCGGGCTTGCGGATCGGGACGAGCCCTGCCCCGAGCGCCAGCGCAATCGGCGCTCCGAACAGGAAGCCGCGCGACTCGATGGATACGACGCGTGAAACCCGAGCGTCCCGATAAGGATCGCTCATCGACTTCACCGCTTGTTTGAACAACGCGACGTCGAGGAGCACCGGTGTGACGTCCTTGAACACGATCCCCGGTTTCGGAAAGTCTCGCACGTCGCGGATCGCGCGACGCAGATCCTCGACCACGTTCGACTTATCGGATGTCAAAGGATTTCGGGACATCGAGCTCGAGTGAAACTTGAAGCTGCTGAACGTCATCCACCCTGGCGTGCGACGGTCCCCTGCGTAGCGCGTGCTCCAACTTCTCCAGATCGCCGTCCGGTCCTTGAGAAACTACTTCAACCGACCCGTCGGGGAGGTTGCGCGCGTAGCCACCCAGCTGCAAGCGCTGGGCTTCATGCATGACAAACCACCTGAACCCGACCCCTTGAACGCGACCGCGGATAATCCAGCGGCGGAGGCTACGCATCAAAACCGTGCTCTCCAACCAGGGGCACGAAGCGCGCTTCGCCGATTGGCGTGGTGCTCACACCCTCCCCTTCCGTCGCGCGACGCACAAGCGTCAGCGTCTGCACACCTTTGGCACCCAGCGGGATAATCATACGGCCGCCCGGGGCCAGCTGCGCTACAAGCGGCGGTGGAATCTCGGGGCCTCCGGCGGCCACCAGGATCGCATGGTAGGGGGCATACGCACTCCAGCCCAGCGTGCCGTCACCCACCAGCAGCGAAACATTCGTCACCCCTGCCGAGCGTAGCGCAACCTGGGCCGTTTCAGCCAAGGTGCGCACGCGTTCGATGCTAAAGACCTGCGAGACCATGGCACCCAGCAGCGCCGTCTGATATCCGGAGCCCGTGCCGATTTCGAGCACCCGCTCGGTGCCTTTCAAGGCGAGTGTTTCGAGATAGCGCGCCTGGGTAAACGGCTGGGAAATCGTCTGGCCGCGTCCGATCGGCAACGACGCGTCCTCGTAAGCGCGGTGTCGCACGGCTTCCGGAACGAAGAGATGCCGCGGCGTCGCCGCAAAGGCGCGCAGTACGGCGAGGTCGCGGATGCCCTGCGCGCGCAACTGTTCGACCAGGCGCGTGCGATACCCCCCGTAGGTATCGCGGCTCCCGGTCATTTCCCGAGGTCCCATTTCCTGACGACTTCGATGAGCTTGTAGTTCGTCAAATCGACATGCAGCGGTGTGACCGAGATGTAGCCGTCTCTGACTGCTTGAAAATCGGAATCGGCGCCGCCGGACCACGTTACCCGCCCTCCACCGATCCAATAAACCTCGCGTCCCCACGGGTCCTTCATTGTGGCGATTTCCTCGTGAAAGACGCGGCTCCCCAAATTGGTCACCTTGACGCCTTTGACTTGATCGCCAGGGATCGGCGGCAGGTTGATGTTCAGCAGCGTTTCGCCCGGAAAGTTCTCCACGCGCACGATGCGTTGCACCAGCCGTTCGAGACTTTTGCGGTGACTCTCGAGGTGTTCGAGATCGAAGCTCCCGTACGAGATCGCCACACTCGGAATCCCGGCCGCGAGCCCTTCCATGGCCGCGGAGACGGTCCCGGAGTAGAGCACGTCCTCACCCATGTTGGGCCCGTGATTGACGCCGGAAAACACCCAGCTGGGCCCGTCGGGCATGAGCGCGCCCAGTGCCAGCAGCACACAGTCAGTGGGCGTACCGTCCACTTGAAAGGCGCCGTCGACGCGGCGATGCGCTCGCAGCGGGCGGTGCAGCGTGAGTGAGTGAGACGTCCCGCTCTGTTCCCGATCGGGCGCGACGACCGTGACCTGCCCAACGGTTGAGCAGACGTCCGCCAGCAAGGCGATCCCGGGGGCCAGTACGCCATCGTCATTCGAGACGAGAATGCGCACGCGTTCGCCGTCCCGTTGGGACGGAACGGGCGGCGGTACCTCGTCGGCGGTTGGAGAGGTCACCGGCCTACGCCGCTCCGACAACAATCCGGCGGGCGTGCCGGGCGAAGGCGCGCGCCATGCGCCAGGTGTCGCTCCAGGGACGGAAGTGACTGGGCGCCCCGTAGATCGTCGGTACCTCGACCGACGCAACCCGAAAGCCCGCGCGCAGAGCATCGAGCAGAAAATTCGCTTCGTACTCATAGCGGTTCCCGGCCGGACTCACCCGCTCGGCGACCTCTCGACGAAAAGCGCGGAACCCGGTCTGCGCATCTCGTACCCGCTGCCCGCCGATGCGCGTTGCCAACGTCGCAGAAAGCCAGTTCGTGATGCGCCGCGAAACCGGCATGACGCCGCTCCGCGCGCGGGCACCGAGGACCAGATCGGCATGTCCATCAGCGATCGGACGAATCAGCCGTGGAATCTCCTCGGGCCGATGCTGGCCATCGGCGTCCAGCGTGACGACGATTTCCGCGTGTTGCCGGATCGCTTCCCCAATTCCGTCGCGGAGCGCCGCGCCCTTGCCCAGGTTTTGCTCGTGCGTGAGCACCGTTTCGGCGATGGTCGAGCAGGTGCCGTCCGTCGAGCCGTCGTCCACGACCACTATTTGGGCATCTGGAAGCGCGGCGCGCGTGCGATGCACGACGCTGCCGATGGTATTGGCAGCCTGGAATGCCGGGATCACCACGACAATCTGCAGCTTAGCTTCCTCCTCCGCCTTCCAGGATCCCCAGCACCGTTTTCAGCTCCGCGCGCAACTCCTTCACGGTCTCCGTGGCGAGCGCCCGGCGCGCCTCCGGTTTGAGCTCTCCCGAGCGGCGGTATTGCTCGATTTTCTGCCGGGCTCCCTCGATGGTGTACTTCTCGGTATAGAGCAGATGCTTCACCAGCATGATCAACTCGATCTCGCGCCGCTGATACACGCGGTTCCCCGAGCGATTCTTGGCAGGATTCAGGAACCGGAACTGGCTCTCCCAATACCGGAGCACATGGGGTTTGAGATCGGTCAGCTGGCACACCTCGCCGATCGAGAAGAACTCCTGAACCGGCTGCAAGGTGGAGCCGCCGCTCATGGTTCAGTGCCCCACTGTTCGGCTTTCAACTCACGCTCCATCAAGTCGGCGATCGCCTGGCGCGCCGGCTTGTTCTTGAACAGGATGTTCGCGACCTCGCGCGCGATGGGCAGCTCCACACCTTCGCGCTCGCCCAGCGCTACGGCAGTCCTCGTAGTGTTCACGCCCTCGACCACGGCGGCCTTGCCGGCAAGCGCCTGGTGCAGGGTCTGCCCCTGCCCCAGCGCGACACCGAGCGTTCGATTGCGTGATAGCGCGCCGGTCGCGGTGAGGATCAGGTCGCCCATCCCCGCGAGTCCCGCGAACGTCAGCGGCTGCGCACCAAGCGCGACGCCGAGCCGGGTGATTTCGGCGAGGCCGCGCGTGATCAGCGCGGCGCGGGTGTTGAAGCCCATCCCCAGCCCCTCGAGGATGCCGGCGGCCACCGCGATCACGTTCTTGAGCGCGCCGCCCATCTCGACGCCAACCATGTCGGTGTGAGAATAGACGCGAAAATAGCTCGTGGAAAACACCCGTTGCACACGTTGCGCGACCGCGTGATCCGCGGACGCGGCGACTACGGCGGTCGGTTGCTGTTGAAAAACTTCCAGCGCGAAGGAGGGACCTGAAAGCACCGCGATGGGGACACCCTTGGGGAGCACCTCCCCGAGCACGCACGAGGGGCGCTCGAGCCGGTCGGGATCCAGGCCCTTCGAGGCGCTGATCACCAATGGCTTGGTGCGCGCCAGCGCCGGGGCCGCCTGTGCCATCACCGGTCGCACCGCGTGCGACGGGGCGGCGGAAATCACGACCTCCGCACCTGTGACGCTCTTGACCAGGTCACCCTCGGCGCGCAACGCCGGCGCGAGTGCAGCATTCGGCAGAAACATGACGTTGATGTGGTCCTGATTGATGCTGTCGATAACCTCGGGCTCGCGCGCCCACAGCGTGACGTCCTCTCCTTTGCGCGCGAGTAGATCCGCGAGGGCTGTGCCCCAGGCTCCGCCGCCCACCACCGCAATCTTCATGAGTCGGACGGCCGGACGGTCGGACGGTCCGACGGTCCGGCCCCCCCGCCCCGCGTGCGGAATCGGTTCTCTGTTCCTCCAAGCAGCCGCGCAACGTTGCGGCGATGCGCGAACACGATCAGCACCACCAGCGCGACGCTCGCCCAAAACACGTACTGCGAATGCGGCTGCAGCAACGTCACCGTCAACGGGACGCTCAGGACGGCAATGATCGAGCTCAGCGAGACATATCCGGTGAGCCAGAGACACAGACCCCAAATCGGAATCGCGATCAGCACCGCGAGTGGTGCGAGTGCCAAAAACATTCCCGCGGCCGTGGCGACGCCCTTCCCACCCTTGAAACTGACATAAGGCGAAAACATGTGCCCAAGCACGGCCGCTCCCCCCGCCGCGAGTGGCAGCCAACGATACGGCGTACTCGACGCGAGGAGAACCGGCACGACCCCCTTGGCGATGTCGAACAACGCCACCGGAATCGCGTATTTCCAACCGAGAATGCGGTAGACATTGGTCGCGCCCAGGTTCCTGGAGCCGTGCTCGCGCAGATCGATCCCCCGTCCCAGCTTACCGGCGACGTAGCTGGTCGGCGTCGCGCCGATCAGATAGGCGGCGAGCAGGGTCAGGGCAGCGCTCAGCGGCGGCCTCGCTTCCGCCGGAACTTGATCGTCAGCGGAGCCCCAGTGAACTCCCACGCCTCGCGAAAGCCGTTGTGCAAGTAGCGCGTGTACGATTCGGGTATCGCTTCGGGGCGATTGGCGACGACCGCAAAGCGCGGCGGCGCCGTACCCACCTGCGTGGCGTAGAACAGGCGGACCGATTCACCCACCGGCTGCGGCGGTTGCTGCCGCGCCAGCAGCTCCTCGAGCACCCGATTCACCTCAGCCGTCGGCACCCGCTTGTTGCGCTCCTCGGCGACGGTGACGATCGCATCGAGCAGCTTGGTGACGCGCTGGCCCGTTTTCGCGGAGACGTAGTAAAAGGGGATGAACTCGAGGAATGGCGCGCGCGCCTTGATATCACGCTCGCCGTCGCGCGCCGTGTTGGTTTCTTTCTCCTCGATCAGATCCCATTTGTTCACGGCAATGATGACGCCCGCTCCGCGCTCCCAGGCTTCGTTGGCAATCTTGAGGTCCTGCGCATGCATCCCGTCCTTCGCATCGACAACGAGCAGGCAGACCTCGGCGCGCTCCATGGCCCGTGACGTGCGCAGCGTCGAATAGAACTCGAGGTCTTCATCCACCTTGCTCCGCTTCCGGAGCCCGGCGGTGTCGATGAATACAAGCTGGCGGCCCTGGTACTCGAACTGGGTGTCGATCGCGTCGCGGGTCGTGCCTGGCTCATCGTGCACGATCAACCGTTCCTGACCGAGCAGTCGGTTGACGAGGCTCGATTTGCCGACGTTCGGACGCCCGACGACGGCAACATGGATGGCTTCGTCGCCATCCGACGCGGCCGAATCCGGAAGGATCGCGGCGACCTTGTCCAGCAAGTCACCGCTGTTCTTTCCGACGGCCGCAGAGACCGGAAACGGATCGCCCAGCCCGAGCTCGAAGAACGAGAGGTGGCGGGTTTCGTCGGGGAGGTCGTCCGCCTTGTTCACGACGAGCAGCACCGGCCGCTTCGCCTTGCGCAGATACTGGGCGATCTCGAGGTCCATGGGGTGGATGCCGTCCTCGATGTCCACCACGAACAGGAGGACGTCGCTGTCTGCGACCGCTTGCTCGACCTGCGCACGAATTGCCCGGTTCATGGGGTCGGTGGATCCGGGCACGAGACCGCCGGTGTCCACGAGCCAGAAGCGCCGGCCATTCCACTCGGCGGGGGCAAAGTGACGATCGCGCGTGACGCCGGGCTGGGCATCCACGATGGCTTGGCGGCGGCCGATGATGCGGTTGAACAGCGTGGACTTGCCCACGTTCGGACGACCGATGATGGCGACGGTCGGCACACTCATCCGTGCCCGTCCCCGAACGCGGTTCCGCGTTCGCTCAGCGCATCCGCGAAATCATAAGACAGCCGCACCGGCATCGGCAGCTGCGAAGCCAGATCGTGCGCCTCCACGTCGTCCATGAATAGCAGGTTGTCGTTCACCGATTCAGCCGGCAGCAGCGCAAGGTCGAGATCGCGGCGGTCGCGCAAAGCGTCCAATACCGCCCGACCAGGCAACAGTCCAGCTGTCGTCACGGATTTCCCGAAGAGGGTGTTTTCGAGCACCACGATCTCGAACTGCGCCCCGGTCGCAGTGGTCAACCTCGCGATTACCTGCGGCATGAGCCGCCCCATCGCTTCACCCGTGACCACGCCGATCCGCTTACCGCGCCAGGTCTCCTGTTCGAGGCCGGACCGCGCCGCCTCGATGCGTGTCTGGAGATAACGGACTGCCCCTACGCCGTTCTCTCGCTGCTCGAAGTCACCGTACCATTCCGCCGGCGGCAACGGCATGTCGGCTTGGAGGTAGAGGTCGTCGGCTCCGTAGACCCACGGCATGCCCCGCTCCGCCACCGCCTGCGCCGCGAACCGGTCGACGACCTCCAGCGCCGCCCGACACTCCTGGCGCGTCGGTTGACGCACCAGCGCATGCTTGCTGAACTCCGTTAACGCCACCGGCACCACCGATACCGACAGAACCGAGTCCCCCAAGGCGTACAACTCGCTCAACGTACGAACCAGCTGCTGGCCGTCGTTGACACCGGGCACCAGCACCACCTGGGTGTGAAACGTGATCCCCCGTTCCGCAAACCAGCGCAGCTGAGGGATCACCTCGGGGGCCTCGGGATTGCGCAGCAGCCAGCGGCGCACCACCGGGTCCGTGGCATGAACCGAGACGTACAACGGCGAAAGGCGATACTCAACGATTCGCTCGAGATCCCACGGCTTCAGGTTCGTCAGCGTCGCGAAGTTCCCGTAGCGGAAGGACAAGCGGTAGTCGTCATCGCGGATATACAGGACCTGCCGCATGCCCTGCGGATTCCCATCGACAAAACAAAAATCGCAGTGATTGGCACAGCGCCGGATACGGGGCGCCTCGAGCGTCACGCCCATCGGTAGACCCTCGGGCCGCTCGATGTCGTACTCGACCTCTTCTCCCGATGGCAGCTTCACGTAAAGCTTGAAGTGGTCGTCTGCGGTCAGGAACTCCCAGTCGAGAAAGTCCTCGAGGTCGCGATCGTTGATCGCGAGGAGCTCGGTTCCGGGAGTGAGTTGAAGGGCGGCACCCAGTGTTTCGGGAGCCACCGCTTGCACGCGAATCACTGCTCGCCGCCTAGAGGTTCAAGGAGTTTCTGAAGCTAACGACGCAACTTCAACGGCTAATATCGCTTAGGATGGACGGTAACGCCAGGCAACGAGCGCCGTGCCCGGTACGCGCAGCTGGATCGGCTGCGCCCCTTGAGGTGGTAGTTGAGGGATCTCAATGGCCTGCGTGACCTGCGCGCGCCCATTCGCGTCGAGAAACTCGAATGTGAGGCGCTGCACGGGAGTAGCCGAGGTGGTCCCATTCGTCGCTACACCCTGCAGAACGTAACCCATTGAATCTGCCCGAAAATCGCTGATCGTGATTTCGACCTGGAGGCGCGTTTCGGCCAGGTCGCGGTACTTTTGGGCTGAATCCCGCCGTGCGCGCAGCTCCCACCCCGCGGCGACCAGTCGCAGGGTCGTCCGGTTGAGTGGATCAATCGCCTGAAGACGCTGGGCGACGGGCAGGAGACGGGCGGAGTCGCGCAGCGCCTGATAGCCGTTGGCGAGGTCAGTAAGCGCATCGCGGTCATAGGGCCGCTGCGCTACGGCCCGCTCCAATAGTCGTGTGCCCACCGCATAGGCATTAGCGCGCATGGCGCCCTTCCCTGCCTCGATAATCACGGCGGGATCGGTCTTGCCGTCAGGCGGATAGATCGCGTCGAACGCCGTGTTGGCGTCTCCAAGGCGGCCGCTTTGGACGTACAGAGTCGCCAGCCCGGGTACGGCGTCGGTCGCCTGTGGATAGGCTTCCAGATATGCCCTGTATGCCGTGATTGCAGGCTCGAACAGCGGCGCCGCGGCGGAGCTGTCGCTCGCCACCGTGCCGGCTCCCGCGGCCAGTGCGCCACGGCGATCCGTCACGGCTTTTGCTCGTGCCGTCGAATCTCGGCTGAACGACTGCTGATCGGCGGGGGCCAGGCGCGCGCCGCGCGCGCGGCGTGAAGCGGACGAGGCTTCGATGCGAGACAATACGATCGAATCAATGGTGAGCATGCGCTGCAGCGAGTCGCGTGTGAACCGGGTGCGCTGCCAGCGCTGCACAGCGGGATCGCCCTGCAGCCGGCGGAGGTTCAGCCGCGCCGAGGCGGCGAGCGCGTCCCGCTTTTGCGATGCGAACGCCGTGTCCGACCCTGCCGCCGTAGCCGCCTGGCTGAGGTAGGCGGCGGCGGAGTCGAGCTTGTTCTCGGACTCGTAGATCTGCCCCAGAGCGAGAAACGCGCGCGGATGGGTCGGTCGCAGCGCCCCCGCCTGCCGCAGCATCAGTTTTGCGGAGTCGAGTTTGTTGTCCTGCCAGCTGGCCAAGCCGGCGTTGATGACATCCACCCAGAGCGCCTCGCGATGCCGATCGATGTCCTCCTTGCACTGGGGCGCGAGCGCGACGGCGCGTTGAAACGCGGTATCCGCGCCGGTGGCGTCGTTCCGTTCGAGGTAATAGCGGCCCAGATAGTACCAGGCGGCGGGGTTTTTGTCCTGCTTGTCTTGCGTGATCGCACGTGTGAGAACGGTCTGCGCATCTTGCAGCAAGCGCTCGCGCGCGTTGGCCTTCGTCGCCGCGTTTTGCAGGTCGACAATGCCGCTGGTGACACGGAAGTGCCCTGCCTTCAGTTCACAAGGAGGTTGCGGCGGGACCCACTGCTGCGATCCCTGCAGAGCGAGGGCCAACAGGAGGAATGGTGACGGCATGATTGAGGCTCCAGAGCGGGCGACGGGATTCGAACCCGTGACGTCCAGCTTGGGAAACACTCCCTAGGCGTCACCAGGCGACAGCAAGCGCCACGTCCCGCCACGACACTGACGACACCGAGATACTACCGTCGTTAAGGCCCGAACGCGAGTCCCACAGCTTATTCCTCTGTGGTGCTCTCGGATTCGCATGCGCGTTCGGCAACTCGCCGCAATTCCTAGCAGGTGGTGCGTTCTTCCGCGAACGAACAACTTTATTTTAACGGTGTACCGAAGTCGCTCCCCCGCCTGCCACTTTACCGCTGCGTGAGGTGCCGTCCCATGCCGCAGATTGCCTTACTCAAAATCGCCGAGCCTCATCGGTTCCCCACCCAGCAGCACACTCTAGTACGCATACTGGTTCTTGGATTTGTCATGGGTTGCGCGGAGAGTAGTGCGCCGACTGAACAGAGTAACAGCCGAAAGCCCGTTCTAATTGGCCCACGCGTCCAGCGAGCTCCTGACAACCCCCGCTTCCATGCCGATACGCAGCTCGTCTTCCAGGGTCGTCGCGATGCAAGCGGTGTGTGTTGGGTTGGGCATGAACGGACCGTCGAGAGAGGGCAGCGCGTTACGGAACGTTATACCGAGATCGACCTGGATACATGCAAGTACGTGGTTGAACGCGGTAAGTACGATCGGCCCGCGCCTCCGAAACGGCATGCAGACTCATTGCGGGGCACATTCCACCGTCATAAAATGCGCCCCAGTTCCTTTAAGGGACGTGGTTCAGCTCCCTCGCAGTTTTCGAATGCGCTGTTTTCCCGTTCGAAGCAATCGACCATGGGGCCAGGTAGTAGCTGCGTCACGCAGGTCATGTGGCACGAAGATGGGGCGGGTTACACCCAGACGGAATCGGAGCTGCACGTTTTCTGGGATTGGGAAACTGGAGAGTGGGAGAATGAGATTTATGGCGCAGCCCCGTTCCACACCCCGTTTACGTCAAACGGTTGGCAACTGGAGCAGAATTACCTCGAGATAACGCAATGGAACCCAGGACATTGGCAATATAGGGGATACTCACAGATGAGCAGCGCGGGTTTCCCTTTTGTTTGCTCGGAAACCGGCGGCCCGGACACTTGGACAGCCTATTACCCTAACACAGTGGACATTTATGGTAATGGCTCGGCGACGTTCAATGGATTCGCGGGGAAGGGTGGGTCATGCTCAGAGCAGCTGACACTCCATGTTGAGTCCTATAGGGACTATTAGAGTGACCATGTTAATGCGGTTGGGGTCAATGAGTTGAACGCTGATTGAGGTACTCGCAACCTAGCCTAGAAGTGGCGGTTCTCGCGCTCGTAGACGACATCTGGCGGTAGGTCGCGTTGATTCGCCGCGCTTACCGCCAGTTGGTCGCAGCGTTCGTTCTCCTCGTCACCACTGTGACTGGCCACCCAACAGGTGTGATTCGGTGCTTTTTCGGATAGCTCCGAGATTCGCTGCCACAGGTCAGGGTTGAGCACCCTGCCCCGCTTTTTCCTTCGCCAACCCGCCTGCTTCCACTTCTGCGGCAGTCGCCCCTCGGAGGAACTGGTGATGTACTTCGACTCGGAGTGCAGCTCCACCTCACACGGCTCCTTGAGTTGCTGGAGCCCGACAATCACGGACATCAATTCCATGCGATTGTTTGTCGTGAGCCGGAAACCGCCCGAGAATTCCTTGCGGTGAGGTTTCCTACCGAGCCGCTCATAACGGATGACGACGCCGTACCCGCCGGTGCCCCGGATTGCCCGGGCATGCGCCATCAGTGTACAGCGTGACGCGCTTCAGTTCGTCAGCGGGTTCACTTTTGATTCTGGCTAATGCCGGGCCACTTGGGAGGCGGCAAGGGCTCGTTGGCTTCCGGCCGCCCATCGTACTTGCGGAGAAACAGCTCTGGCTCCGTAGAATAGTCGTTCACGGCGTCTACGATAAAGTCCCGTGACTCGTCACGATCGATTTCCCACGGTTTCGTCCACGACCTGCCCGTTTCATCGGGCTCAACGTAAAGAGACTCCATCCGGCGCTCGTGTCTAAGCGTAGGGGCTCGTCGCTGGTTGCTTTTGTGAAGTTCGTCGAGAGCACGGGACGCACGTTCGTACTTCTTGGCTACCCCTCGGCCACGCAAGCAGGACGTTACGGATCGCGATGAGCGGTATCAGGTCGATGAGTTTCTGAGAGAGGACGCCCGGCTACTTCGGGCCCTGCTGCCCCAGGCGGGGCTACGGATGGTTCCGTGATTGGCGCACAGCCGACTGTGGGACTTGTGATCCCTGGTCCCACAGTTCGTCACACAGTCAGTGGTGTCGCGATGCTGCACAACGTCGTAAGTCCAGAGCGGGCGACGGGATTCGAACCCGTGACGTCCAGCTTGGGAAGCTGGCATTCTACCCCTGAATTACGCCCGCATGCTCGGCGGGAATGTGGTCGCACATCCCGCCCAATGTCAAATCCTACCCCTCTCGGCGATACCGCCACGCGACGATCATCGGGCCCGCCGGCTTGAGCTCGAACGTCTGGCTCTGACCAGCCTGGATCGCCGCGACCTCGACAGTATCGGTCACAATCACTTCGTTTTTGGCGTTCAGGAAATCGAACACCAGCTTGAACGGTCGATTTGGCGTCGATCGCACGTTCGTGATGATTCCCCTGAAGTCACGACCCGTCTCGGTCGAATCGAACTGGCTGACAGTCACGTCCGCCACCAATGTCGAATCCGCTATGCGCAGGTAGTGCAGCGTGGAATCGACCTTCCCGTTGAGCTGGTGCGAGAACGCCATCATGCGGATCGACGTCCGGTTCATCGGGTCGACCGCAATGAGGCGCCGCGCCATCGCCAAGGCTGTCGCGGAATCCTGCAGCCCCAGCGACACGTTCGTCCGGTGAATCAGGGTCTCGCGGTAGTGCGGATTCAGCTTGAGGCTCGCGTCGAGTGCCTGGCCGGCCAATTGGTACGCATCTCGCGAGCCCTGCGCATGCACGCGATACATTTCCTTCGTCACCGAGTCGCAGCGCGCCCGAATCCGCGCGGGCGTCAGCGCGGGCCGGACCGTTCTCGCCTGCGTCCGGCAGCTGGTCCCGGCGGCCCCCGTGTCGGGCTCGTTCGGCACACTCTGCGAGATCTCGACCCCCGTCCGCAGCAAGGGCACAAAGCTCATCGAATCGGACTTCGCGATGATCTGCCGGTAGATGGCGAACGCGCTGTCCCTATTGCCCCGCTGCATGTGGACGCTGCCCAGCGCCGCGAGCACTTCGGCATCATTGGGATACAATGTCAGATATTCGGTATACGTCGCTTGCGCATCTGGCCAGCGCTGCAGGCTGTGGGAAATTCGTCCAAGATTGTACAGCGCATCCTTGCGGTCCTGCGCGAACTTGGGATCCTTAGCCGCAACTTCGGCCGTGCGGCGGAAATAAAGGAGCGCCGAGTCCGACTGCCCGGAATTGTAGAACAGCGTAGCGAGGTACTTGTAGCCGGTCGGGTCGTCCGGCAGCAATGCGTTGGCGCGCCGGAACGACGCGATCGCCGAATCGGTGTTGTTCGCCTGCCAGGCTGCGACGCCAGCGTTGAACGTGGGCACCCAGATGAAGCGGCGCCATATGTCGATGTCGGCCTTGCAGTCGGGCTTGAGCGCCTCCGCTTTAGTGAAAGCTGAATCCATGCCCCGGGCGTCGTTCACGAGGATGTAGTAGCGCCCCAGGTAATACCACGCAGCGGGATTCTTCTCCTGCCCTCCGGTGGTAACGGCTTGCGTCAGCACGCGCTGCGCATCCTGCAATTCCTTGGCACGTTGATCGTCGAAGCGCGCCTCCGTCGCGGCCTTGAGGTACTGTGTGCCCCCGTTGACGAGGAAATGCCCGGGTTTCAGCTCGCACCTCGGACCGGCCCATTTTTGCGGTTGCGTTTGCGCTTGCGCCGGCAACCGCGCCGCGAGGACACAGAGCATCATTACCGCGAGATTCCGGACTGTTCGCACGTTCACTCCTTGCCTTTCGCAATAAGAGCCTCGGCATCGCGCTCAACGGCGCGCGCCACATCGATTGGCGGCCGTCCCAATGCCTTCGCGGCCGCAAGCACATCATCGTACTCGGGTTTCACCCGCACGTTGCCCCCGTCCAAGACCTTGACGCGCACGGCCACGCCGTCCAGCCGCACAGTCAACTGATGCCGCGGCAGTGTCGCCCGCTCGGCGTGCCAGCGTCGCACCCCTGCTGTCGTGCTGTGGCGGAACAGCTCCGCCGTCACCGCGTCGGCCAGACCCTCCGGAGCCATTACTTCCAGGCGAAAACCCTGACGTCCTTTCTTCATCTGCACGGGCCACGTCTGCACGTCCAGCGCCCCGGCGCTGACGAGCGCCTGCCGTAATGGATCCACATACTCAGGACTCATGTCGTCCAAATCGGTCGCGAGCAGCACAACACGGGCAGCCTCGCCGGCCGCTTCAGCCACGAGAATTCGCAGCGCGTTGGGATAGTGCTTGGGGTCGCGCTGCCCCGCTCCCCAACCGCTCCCGACGAGCCGCCAGCGCTCAGGCGGAGCACCCGCGGATAGAACCCGCAGCACTGCCGCGCCCGTGGGTGTGGTCGCTTCGCCTTCCACGGGTCCGGCGGCCGCGACTTCCAAACCCTCGAGCAGCAAGGCCGTCGCGGGGGCTGGAACGGGGAGCCGCCCGTGTGCGGCCTCGACCCAGCCGGTTCCCACCGCGACCGGCAGATGATAGACGGACTCAATACCCAGTCGTTCGATTCCCTCGATACCGCCGACGATGTCGAGGACCGCATCCACTGCACCCACCTCGTGGAGATGGACCTTCTCGGGCGCAACGCCATGCACTCGCCCTTCGGCTTCCCCGATCAGTTGAAAGGCGCGGATGGCGCGGGTCTTGACCCAATCGGAAATCGGTGCGCGCTCGACAAGCCGCACGAGCTCGCCGACGTGACGACCGTGTGGCTGCTCCGGAATCCCAAACTCGACCTGCTTGCAGGTGATTCCGGATCGCCGCACGTCGCGAACCGCAACGCGCACGTCACTCAAGCCGAGGCGGCTAGGTAGCTCCTCGAGCCAGGATGTCGGTAGGCCGAGCGACAGGAGCGCGCCTAGGGTCATATCGCCGCTGATACCGGCTGCGGGGTCGAAGATGGCGATACGCATAGGCCGAAGTTGCGAAATATAAACAGGTTAGGTACGGTAGAGCCACCCGGCGCCCGTGTTGAACAGCACCACGCGCTCCTCCCCGCGCAGCAACCCCTTCTCCTTCAGCGCCATAGCGCCGGCTAGCGCCGCCCCTCCTTCCGGGGCGGCGTCTATGCCCTCAGTCGTCTGCAGTTCCGCGGCAGAGGCAACCAGGGCCTCGTCACTCACCGCAGCCGCGCCGCCGTTGCTCTCGCGCAGCGCCCGGAGCATCAAGCGATCGCCCAGCGGGGTGGGCACGCGGAGACCCGCAGCGACCGTCTCTGGATCGGACCATGCGGTGGCGCGGTCGGCACCGCTCTCAAAAGCCTGAACGACGGGCGCGCAGCCCGTGGCCTGCACAGTGTACATCCGCGGCAGCGCATCACGGACCCAGCCATTGTCTCGCAGCTCGTGGAACGCTTTCCACATCCCGATGAGGCCTGTACCCCCACCCGTCGGGTAGACGATCGCGTCGGGTAGCGTCCATCCAAGCTGCTCCGCCAGTTCGAGGCCGAGGGTTTTCTTCCCTTCGATCCGATAGGGCTCGCGCAGCGTCGAAACATCGAGGGCACCCGTGCCCTCCGAAAAGAGCCGGGCAGCGATGCCGCAGTCCCCGATGTGCCCATCCACCAGCTGCAAGTCGGCGCCGAATGCGCGAATCTGCTTCAGAATCGTCGGTGGCGTGGTGGTGGGCGCGTACACCCGCGCCTGCACGCCTGCCCGTGTGGCGTATGCCGCGAGCGCTACACCGGCGTTGCCCGCCGTTGGGATCACAAACTGCTTCGCACCGGCGGCGACGGCGCGCGTGACCGCTGCGGCGAGGCCGCGAGCCTTGAAGGACCCTGTCGGATTGGTGCTCTCGTCCTTGACCCACAGCCGTTCGAAGCCATGGCGGGCGCCAATGCGTTTGGCGCCGAGCAGCGGCGTCCCGCCTTCCCCCAGCGTGACCGGGTGTTCACCCTCCCGCAGCGGCAGCCACGAGCTGTACCGCCACATTGTCCAGCGCTGGCGCCTGAGCAGCCATTTGGCTTCGGGTGTGGGCAGCGTTTCGTACCGGACGAGGTAGGGTGCACCGCACTCCTCGCATACGCCAGGGAAGCCTTCGGCGTCGCGTGTGCGGACGGGAACGCACGCCGAACACTCCAGCGTCCAGGTTGTCACGCGCGCTGATGCAGCCGGTCGAGAATTCGGTCGGCGAGTTTGGTGGAGAAGCCGGGCAGCGCGGCGATTTCCGCGGGTGTGGCGGTCCGCACCCCGGCCAGGGAGCCGAACCGCTCCAGCAGGATCCGGCGGCGCGCCGGTCCGATGCCCGGGATTCTGAGCAGCTCGGACGTGATCGTTCGTTGCGCGCGCCGCTTGCGACTGTATGTCACCGCGAACCGGTGCGCTTCATCGCGCGCGCGTTGGAGCAGCTTGAGCGATGGGCTGCTGCGGGACAGCCGCAGTGGATCGGCATATCCCGGCAGATAGATCTCCTCGTCGCGCTTCGCCAGACTGACGATAGGCAGTCGCTCCTGGCCCTGCTCTCGAGCCGCTTCCACCGCCGCGGCCAGCTGGCCCCTGCCCCCATCGATCACAATCAGATCGGGGATCTGCTTGTGCTCGGCGATGCGACGCGTGAGGAAGCGACTGACGACTTCCTTCATCGCCGCGAAATCATCGATCCCCTCGACGCCCTTTATCCGATACCGCCGATACTCGGCCTTGCGGGGGCGGCCGCCCTCGAACCACACCAGCGAGCCCACGCTATCACGGCCCTGGTTCGTAGAGATATCGACACAAACCATGGACCGGGGCACAACCGGCATCCCCAGATCGCGGCCAAGCGCGAATACCGGATCGGCAGCGCGCTCGTCGATATCGAACGCTTCGATCTTGAAGCTGTCGAGCAAATGTCGGGCATTTTGGTCGGCAAGCTCCACGAGCTTGGCTGCGGCGCCGCGCTGTGGGACGGCGAACTCCACGCCGGGCGCGAGCTCACGCAACGCATCGAGATCCGCCGGCGCGAAAGGCATCACCACTCGCTGCGCCCGCTGCTCGAGCGGCAAGTAGTACCCCACCAGGAAGGTCCGCAGTACCTCGCCTTCCGGGGCGTGTTCGACATGCTCGAGAAAGCGGTGCTCGCGCGCGATCAACCGGCCGTCTCGAATCCGGAGAATGACGGCGGCCGCATCGTCGCCGTCACGCGCCAGTCCGATCGCATCTGCGTCGCCTCCGCCCACGACCTCGACCGTTTGCGGCCGCTCGAGCTGATCGAGCCATTTGAGTGCATCGCGAAGCTGGGCTGCGCGTTCATAATCCTGAGCGTCGCTCGCCTCCTGCATGCGCTGGCGCAGCCGCGCGCGAACCTCCAGCGTCTTGCCGGATAGAAACAGCAGCACGTCATCGATCATCCGTCGATAGTCTTCGGCGCTTTGGTGCCCCACGCAGGGCGCTTTGCACCGCTCGATATGGAAATCGAGGCATGGCCGGTCCGGCGCATCCTCCGGCAGATGCCAGGAGCAGGACCGCACCGTGAAGATGCGCCGGATAATCTTCAACGTCTGACGGAGCGTCGCCACGTCGGTATAGGGGCCGAAATAGCGGGCGCCGGGAATCGTGACCCGCCGCACCACCAACACGCGTGGGAACGGCTCGGCGAGGGTCACGGCGATCTGCGGATAGCTCTTGTCGTCGCGCAGCCGGATGTTGAATTTCGGCTGATTTTCCTTGATCAGCGTGTTCTCGAGCAGCAGTGCCTGCGCCTCGTTCGGGACGATGATCGTCTCGAGATCGACGATCTGCTCCCGCAGGAACTCCCGCTCAGTGCTTCCCTGCTCCTCGGCGAAGTAGGCGGGAACGCGCGAGCGCAGATTGGCCGCCTTGCCCACGTACAGAATCTCCCCGGCAGCGTTTTTCCAGATGTAAACGCCGGGGCGAGCGGGAAGTGCCGCTAATTGGCGGGCGAGCCGGTCAGAGATTGCCATGCGCGTGTTGCGTCGGGGTGGCGGAACGCCAAAGCGAGCGCCCCGTAAGCCAACCCAAAGATAGCCATCACGGCAATGCCTTTCGGGGCTGGTCCCCAGGTCCCCAGCAGCTGATCGACCGCGATGGCCAGGGCCGACGCCCCCAACCCCGCTACCACGATCAAGCCGAGATTGCGCCAATCGCGACCGTGCAGCACCCTGCCGACTCGCCGATCGAGCACCCGCAGCTGCAACACCATGTTCAAGGTGCCGCCGACCGACGACCCGAGTGCAATGCCCGCCGGGCCGAACTGGCGCATGAAGATCCACGAGAGCACCGCGGAGACCACGAGCGATGCAACAGCGATCTGCACGGGCGTGCGTGTGTCTCGCCGCGCGTAAAAGCCCGACGCGAAAAGCTTGACGGTCGCTTGACCGAGGAGGCCAATGCCGTACGCCGCGAGCACACCACCGACGAGCGTTGTGTCGTCGGCATCGAACCGGCCCGTTTGAAACAGCACGCCAATGATCGTCGGCCCGACCGCGACAAAGGCGAATGCCGATGGGACCACGAAGAACGCTATGCGGCGAAAACCGGTCGCAATGCGGCCGCGCAGCTGCTCGCCAGCCGCGGGCGTCGTTGCGTCGCGCGACAGCTCCGGTAACGACACGGCCGCCACCGACACCCCGAACAAGCTGATCGGCAACACCTGCACAAGCTGTGCGTAGCCCAGGCTCGCGAGCCCGCCTTCTCCCGTAAACGAGCCAAGAAACGTGTCGATAAGGCCCGAGATCTGTGCGACGCCGGCGCCAATGACGAGCGGCGTCCACGCCACGATCACCTGACGCACCCCTTCGGTCTTGAAACCGAAACGCAGGGGAATGCCGCCCAATATCCGCCAACACGCGGGAAGCTGGATGACGACCTGCAGTACGCTGCCCACGACCGTACCCCACGCGAGGGCCAGCGACAACCCATAGAGTCCTGCCCCTTCCATCCAGGCGGCTGCACCGACCATCGCCGCGATACCAGCGATGTTCCAGAGGGCTGGCGCGGCGTACGGCAGGAAGAAGCGACGATGCGTGTTGAGGACGCCGAGACACCAAGCCGATACGACCATGAGGCCGGTCATTGGAAACAGGATGCGGACCAGCACGGTCGTGAGCTCGCGGCGCGGCCCGTCGAATCCCTGCGCGACGACGGCGGTAATCGCGGGCGCAAACGCGATGCCGATGACGGCAAGAATTCCGCTCGCGACCAGCAGCAGCCCGAGGATCGCCCCGGCTAGCGCGCGTGCCGCATCCTTTCGTTGTTCATGGAGCGCCGCGTACACGGGGATAAACGAAGCCGAGAGCGTTCCCTCGCCGAGTAGATTGCGCAGGGCATTGGGAATGCGCAGCGCAGCGCGAAACGCATCAGCTGCAGCGCCGTTGCCGAAGTAGTGCGCAAAGACGCGCTCGCGCACGTAGCCCAGTACGCGAGTGACGAGAATGCCGGCCGCCACCTGCGCCGCGTGACGGCCGCCGCTCCCCTTCAAGTCGTTGGTTTCTTTCGGCGGGGGTCTTCCAGCAGGCGCTGCATGAATTGCAGCTCATCCCGCATACCGGTCACCGAGCGGTTCAGGTCCTCGATTTCGGTTTCGAGCAGCTCGACCTTACGCTGCAAGTCGCGCAACTCAGGGGATGCACCCTCGGCGCGCACCCCTCCTTCCATCCGGCGCGCCACGGATTTCCCGAGCGGCGAGTCCACCAGGATCGCCACGACCGGAATGAGCAGCGCCACGATCAGAATCACTCCGAGCAGCCACATGCCGGATTTTATGAAGACGCGGCCCAGCGCGCCACCTCTTGCTCGATTTCGTCGAGTAGCGACCCACCGTAACGCGCGAGAAACGAGCCGACGGTGACCACACGCTCCTGGGGCTTGCCGAGCGGGGCCAAGGCTGCGCGGGCGCGCGCGAGCTGACTGACCATCGTCCCCCGGGTGCGTTTCAGGCTCGCAACCAGCTTCTTCTCGATTTCGTTCGTGCTTGCGAGCGCTGCGTTGCGCGCGGACTCCACGGTCCGCTCCAGCGTGGGATCGACCTGGAGCACCTCGCCGCTGAGGCGCGCGAAGCGAGCTTGGACATCTTCGCGGAACTCCCGGAGAGAAGCGGCGAGAGGGGGAGGCAGATCTGCCTTGGCAATGCGCGTCTCCAAGGCGCCAGGCTGTCCGTTGAAGTCCGCGGGCGTGAGCTGGTGTTTGGTCAGCACCTTGTCGATTCGCGCTTCAATGATGAGCCCCGACCAGCGCGGAACGTGCGCTTGCGGCGTCACGCCGAGCGTTGAGCACAGGGCAGCCGACTCGCGCAGATACTCCATCTCCGCAGGCCCGCCGACATACGCAACCGTCGGAAACAGCGCCGCCTCGATGACCGGCCGCAGCAGGACGTTGGGTGACAGTCGCTCGGGCGTCGCGGCAGCGATGTTTTCGAGCTGGGACCGCGTGAATCGCTCCTCACTGCGGCGTGCGACGAAATCGCTGCCATCCCGGCGCAAGCGATCCCTGCCCAGCCGTCCTTCGACGAGGACCGGTGACAGGCCGTCTGCCAATGTGAGATCCAGTGCCCGCACGAGCCACGGTGCCGCGGCTCGTTTCGCCGCAAGGTCGTACGCCCGAAAGATCGCGAGCCCTTTTCCGCCGAGCAGCCGATTCAAAGCCTCGGCGCTCGCATCCGCCAGGTTCAGCTCGGGTCGGTGGCTCGCTTCGAGCCAGCTGCGGACGTCGAGTTTGCCTTCGGAGTCAGGGAGCGCCGTGTCGAGCGCGGCGAGAGCGGTATCGATGTCCGGACCGAGGAGTTCACGAAATAACGGCAGCTGGGGGGCGTCGTGCGGCCGGTCGCGGAGCGTAATCTTTGCGGGCTCGCCGTCGCGGCCGAGCACCCACACGTGATTCGCTTCGGCAAAATCATGATCGTCACCCGCCACCCAGAAGACTGGCACGACCGGGATGCCACGCTCCCGTTGCAGCCGGCCGGCGAGGGCGATGGCCGACATCGCCTTGTAAACGGTATAGAGCGGCCCCGTGAACAGCGCCGGCTGCTGGCCCGTGGTGACAACGAGCACTTCCCCACTGCCGAGTCGCTCCCGACCTGGGCCCGGGAGGACAGCCGATAGAACATCGGCAGGAATACGGCGCGGTGTTCCGGCGGGGATCGTCCCTCGCGCGGCCGCTATGGGCGTCGAGAGGATACGGGAGATCATGAGCGGACGGCGATGAGGATCACGCGGGGCGAATCGGGCGCGGGCGGCGCGCCGTCGTAATCCCCGAACCGCGCCAGGACCTGCAGACCCGCGTCCGTGAGCATGGTGGCCAGCTCATCGGGACGGAACAGCCGCACGCGCTCCTGAAACCGTCTCCCTTCGTCGCGCAGCTCGATCTCCTTGATCACGAAACGGCCGTCCTC
>DATFEG010000069.1:0-18590 GCA_035251445.1 Gemmatimonadales bacterium
CGCCACCAAGTACCGGCGCGAGTGCCCCGACGATCGGCGCGTCGAACGTGATCATGGAACACGCACCGCGAATGTGCCCGCGACCACGAGCTCGAGCGCGAGCGCGAGCAAGCCCAGGCTCAACGGCCAGCGATAGGCCTCTTCAAAGCGCCGATAGACGAGGTGCTCCACGGGCGTCTTTTCGAGCCGATTGATCTCGCCGAAGATGTTCGAAAGGGATGCGGCGTCGGTCGCGCGGAAGTAGCGGCCACCCGTCGAACGGGCGACCTCACCGAGCAGCTGCTCGTCGATCTTCACCGGCATCGTTTCGTACCGAAGGCCGAGCGGTCCCTGCCCTGTCGGGACCGGCGCTTCACCCTGGGTCCCGACGCCAATCGTGTAGATCTTGATGCCAAAAGCCGCCGCCGCGTGCGCGGCCGTGCGGGGATCAACCGTGCCCTTGTTGTTCTCGCCGTCGGTGAGCAGCAGCATGACTTTGCTCTTTCCCGGCGCGCGGCGGAGCCGGTTCGCGCTCGTCGCGATGGCCGTGCCGATGGCGGTGCCATCTTCGAGCACGCCGACGCGAAGCTGGCGAATCGCTTCTTCCAGCACCTGGTAGTCGGTGGTGATCGGCACTTGCGTCAGCGCCTGCCCGGCGAAGGCGACGAGCCCGATCCGGTCCGAAGTTCGCGCCCGCACGAACTCAGTGGCGGTGCGCCGCGCGACATCGAGCCGGTTGGCGGGTGAAAAGTCCTCCGCGAGCATGCTGCTCGAGATGTCGATCGTGAGCACGATCGAGATGCCTTCGCTGCGCAGCTCGGCACGCGCCGACCCGATACGAGGCCCTGCGGCAGCGATGATCCACGCCGCGAGACACACTGAGCGCAGCGACACGGGCAGACGCGCGATCCAGAGTCGTTCGACGGGGCCCATGGCCGGCCGCACATCGCTCATCGATGCGCCCGACAGGCGGCCCAGGCGCCGCGCGCGCCACCACCACCAGAGCGGCAGCGCCGCCAGCAGCAGCAGGAGCCACGGCCGCGCGAACGTCATCGCGAGCTCCCACCTCCGTTCGATCCGCCGCCCCCCCCCAGCTCCCGGGCCAACGCGAGAGCGCGCGCGGCGAGCGGCGCAACATCGACGCCGTGGGCCGCCGCGAACGCGACCTGGTCCAGGGCCGTGAGCAGCTCGCGCAGGTCTCGCAATGGCGCCTGAGGCCATGCGCGCTCCACGGCAGCCAGACACTCCACGGTGCTCAGCGCCTCATGCGCCTCGGGAATCGAACGCGCGAGGGCCTGGCGCAGGCGATGGGACGCGCGCGCCGCCACCGCCTTCGGTTCCCCGGCTGACAGCCAGCGGTCGTCGGAGACTTCGCCCGCGACTCGGAGGGCCGGGGCGTGCGCCAAGTCTCGCGGCGACCGGCGCCGCCAGGTGATGAGGATGAGGAGCGCTCCGGCAGCCAACACCGCCGCCGCGGCCAGGGGAAGCGGACTCAACCGGTCGCGCCGCATGGGGTCCAACGCCGGCTGTGGTGCCGGAGTTCTGACGCTGTCTGGAATCACGCTGGCGACCTCGAATGTGGCACTGCCCCCCGCAAGCGAATCCATACCGCCATCAGGACCAAGCCGCCAAATCGGAGGCATCTCGAGCGTATGCGTGCCGGGGATCCACGCGACGACAGTCTGGCGCACGATCCATTCGCCGGGCGTCGCGGTTGGGAGCACGACGGCCTCGCCCAGCGGCTCGGCCTCCGACGTCGAGGCCAGCTTGCCGGCACGGAGACGCCAACCCGGTGGCGTCGAGACCGATCGTTCCAAGCGGATCGTGTCGCCGACGGTCGGCTGCTGAGCGGGGACCGCAGCGACCCAGCCACTAGCCTGCAACAGCAGGAGCAACGAGATCATCGACTCAGCCGTCGTGCCCGTTCGGCAAAAGCACGCCGCAGTGGCACGCCGTAGGGAACCGTCGTCAACAATGCCACGCGATCGACCCCCGCCTGCACCAGCTTGCGGCTGCGCTCCTGCTGCATGCGCTCGGCAGCGACGCGAATGCGAGTGCGGGTGGGCGTATGACTGGTATCCACGAGGATCCGCTGCCCGGTTTCGGCGTCCTCCAGCTCGACCCATCCAGCATCGGGCAGGTCGTACTCGCGCGGGTCATCGACCGTGATCGCCACGACTTCGTGACGAGCGGCCAGCTGGCCGAGCGGTTCCTCCCAGTCGTCGGCGCGAAAATCGGATAGCACGACCACAATGGCGCGGTGACGCAGCAGTTTGGTGGCATAGCGTAACGCGCCGGCGAGGTTCGTCCCACGCCCTTTGGGCGTGAACGCGACGAGATCGCGAATGACTCGCAGCGCATGTGCCCGGCCCTTCGCAGGCCGCACGACCAGCTCCGGCCGATCGGCAAAGAGCAGCGCTCCCACCCGGTCGTTGTGGCGAGCGGCCGCGAGCGCGAGGACCGCGGCAACCTCGACCGCAAGTCCTGCTTTTGTATAGGGACGGCCGAAATGCAGCGAGCCGGATTGGTCAACCAGCAGCAGCAGCGTGATCTCCCGCTCTTCCATATACGTCTTTACAAACGGATGTCCCATCCGGGCCGACACGTTCCAGTCGATCGAGCGGAAATCGTCACCCTGCTGATAGGCACGCACTTCCGCGAACTCGATGCCTTGCCCGCGAAAGACGGAGCGGTATTCGCCCGTGAACAGCGTGTTGACGAGGGTGCGAGTCCGGAGCTCGATTCCCTTCACCTGCCGGAGAACGTCCCGCGTGATCACGGCACGCCCACAGCCTCCAGAATACGCCCGATCACCTGATCCGAATCTACGTCCTCGGCTTCGGCCTCGAAGGTCAAGAGCACGCGATGGCGAAGCACATCGTAGGCCATCGCCTTGACGTCTTCCGGCACCACGAACGCCCGCCCACGCAGATAGGCATGGGCGCGCGCGGCTTGCGCCAGGTAGATGGACGCGCGGGGGGAGGCGCCGAAGGCGATCAGGGGCTTGAGCTCGGGCAGGCCCACCGCTTGGGGCTCGCGCGTCGCGCGGACCGCATCGACGATGTAATCGACGACCTTCTGGTCCATGAACAATTCGGCGATGGCCGAGCGCGCCGCGAGGATGTCTTCGGCTTCAGCGATGCGGCTGACTTCGATCGGCCGTCCGCCGGCCATACGCCCGACGATTTCCTTTTCCGCGTCCCGCGACGGATACCCGACCCGTACTTTAAGCATGAACCGGTCGAGCTGAGCCTCGGGAAGCGGATATGTGCCCTCGTGCTCGATGGGGTTTTGCGTCGCCAGGACCAGGAAGGGCTCCCCCAAGAAGAACGTTTCCCCGCCGATCGTCACCTGCTTCTCCTGCATCGCTTCGAGAAGCGCCGACTGCACCTTGGCCGGGGCCCGGTTGATTTCGTCGGCCAAGATGAGGTTGGCGAACAGCGGCCCCTTCTTCGGATAGAACTCCTGCGACCGTTGATCGAAGACCATGGTGCCGATCACGTCGGCCGGCAGCAAATCCGGCGTAAACTGAATCCGCGAAAAGGTGATGCGCAGACACTCCGCCACCGTGCGCACGGCCAGCGTTTTCGCGAGCCCGGGTACGCCCTCCAGCAGGATGTGACCCCCGGTGAGTAAGCCGATCAGCAGGCGCTCGACCATGACCTCCTGGCCGACCACGCGCTTCGCGACCTCGCGCGTGATGGTCTGCGTCAGGACCGCGTCGCTGCCTTTCACCGCATTTGCGCGTGTTGTCATCGCAGCGATGCCTCGGCTGCCCTTTTGACCGTCGGCTCTTTATCCCGCGCGTAGAGTTCGAGCAATGCCCTAGCCTCCATTCTGTCCAGTCGCGCCAATCCTTCGATCGCGGCCGCGCGCACGTAAGGTGTGCGCCGCGGCTTGCCCCCGGGCTCCGCGAAGCGCGCGAGCACATCGAGCGCTTCCGTCGCTCCCAGCTGACCGATGGCCTTCAACAAGGCAGCCAATACCCCCTCATCTTTCTCCTGCTCCAGCCGGCGCACCAGGACCGTCGTTGCAGTGTGATCCCCCGCCGCCGCAATCGTGCGGGCCGCCGCGGTGCGCACGAGCACCGAGTCATCCTTGAGCAGCGGCATGGCTGGCCGGGCAATCTCGCGGCCGCCGAGCTCCGCCAGGCCGAGCAGCGCCGCCTCTCGCACGCGCTCGTCCTTATGATGCGTAAGCTCGAATAGCTGCGGCGCCACATCCGGGCTCCCCGAGAGGCCGAGAAACTCGGCAGCCGCAGCCACCACTGCGGGCACCTTACTCTTCACCTGATCCTGCAAAACGTCTGTGATGCGCTCCCCGGCGGCCCGCATCGCCGCGCGATACGCCTCCCGGAGCTCCGGCGCTGCCTGCAGATAGGCCTCGACCACCAGCCCCGCCGAAACCGCCCCCAGAGCCCCGACGGCGTGGACGAGGTGCGCGCGCTCGGCCGGGGGCACACGCGGCTCCCCGAGACGCGTTACCATACGCTGCACGATAGTCTCATCCGCAAGCGCCCCCGCCACGTCCCCAATCTGCTCTTGAATCTCAGGATCCTGACTCTTTCCGAGGCAGCGATCCAACCCCGCGACCACTTCGGCCAGCGCGCCGATGTCCCGGAGGCCTCGGAGATCAGGTGTGAGCCGGCGCAAATCGGCGATCAAAGCCCGCTCCTCCTCACGGTCCTGTGCTGTTTGCAACGCCGCCACGGCGCGACGGGCTTCGACGTCGGCCGGTAGCACATCGGGACGGAAGACGGGGCTCGCCCGCGCCGGCGTGAGCGTCTCTGGCAACGTTACGTGCGGCGTCCGGAAGATTGGCGCGGCCGCCTCTGCTCCTTCCGGGCCGGTCGGAGTCGACGGCGGGTGCGCGGATTCACCCAGCACCCGTGCGGCGGACAGGCGCTGACTCGCGCGGCGACCGAGCAACACCGTAATGCGACCGAGGGCGGCGTCGTCCGGCTCCACGTGCCCCACCGCGACGCCGAACAATGCGAGCCAATGCTCAGCGGTGACGCCGGGATTCACCATCACGACGCGAATTCCGCGGGCGAACAACAATCCGGCGAGCTCGGCGACTTGTGCATTCCGCGGCAGCAGATGCTGGCCGTGCCAATGGAGACCCGTCGCGCCGACCTTCCAATCGACGGTGCCGAGCGCGGCAAGCGGGGCAGCCGAACCCGTGATCTGACGCATCGCCTCGACCACGGCCGGATGCGAAGGCGGATAAAGGCGCGTAAGTCGGAAGGTCGTTCCGATCGCCCCTAAAGCGTGATCCACCGCTCCCGTATCGACGGTCATGCTCAGCGCTTGATGCGCGCTCCCTTTTCTTCCACGGTAAACACCCAGGTCGCGAACCGCGATGGTTCGATCGGATCATCCGGTTCGATCGCGTGCCAGTCGACATCGCTCCCCGAGCTCTGCGGTCCGCCCGCACGCGCCTCCGCTTCACGCATCATGGTGGCAGCGCGACTGACCCACACGCCGAACTGCTCGGGCCGGAGATCCACCCAGCCGCGTGGTGCCGCGCTCAGAAGATCGCCATTGGGCCCCGGAGGAACGACGAGTGTACTGCCGCGATACACGTGTTTGCCGTCCGGCGACACGATCGGCAGCCCCACTGAGATAATGTGCTGCCGTAGCGCGGCGTCCTCCTCCAGGAGATGATAGGCGGCGGCCGCCAATGCGGGAGCCTTGCTCTCGGCGAGCGCTTGGACGGACGGGCACACACACCGGCAGAGATAGGCTTCGTAGAGCATTTTCGTGAGCCGCGGCGGGCCGAGCATTTCATAGGCGACGCCGCGCTTCCCTTCTCGTTCCTCCAGATCCTTGAGCCGACCGACGGCGTTGCGGCGCAGGACACCAGCCCGATACGTGGGCCCTGCTGTTGCCGCATCGAGGGCCGCAATGACGTCCTTCCCCGTGGGCCGGCCCTGCAGCTCCATGATCACGTAATCCGCGACCTCCTCGGGGGTAATGAATTCCATCTGGCCGAGCGCCGTTACCGTTTCGAATTCGTCGCGCGCGAACAGGCCGTTTTCGCCGACATCGATGTACACGCCGTCGAGCGAGCGTCCCAGCTCACGCCAGGGCCGGGCGCTTTCCTTGAAGGCGTCCTTGAGCGGCACCGGTTTCTCGCAATCCACGAGCGGGATGGGTTTCCCTTTGCGGCGCACCGGTCCGTATGCCACTTCGCGCCAGGCGATCGTCGCGGTCGGCTTGATTTCGACCGTCACCGGCGAGTCGGGGGTGCGACCAAGCAGAAACAAAAGCATCGAGTGCGCACCTGCAACGGCCGACTTCGTGAGCAAGGTGCGGCTCGGTTTTTCCTCGGAATGCGTGTACGGAATGTTGAATCCCATTCCGCCCGTGCCGCTCGTGCCGATCTTGATATAGGACCTCGTGCGCGCGCGATTGAGTCCTTCGGTCATGATCTGGGCGTGACGAATCAGCTGTGGCAATGTCAGGCGCAGCAGATGCTGCTCCACGACCGCCTGGTCGACATCCCCGCGCTTCGATCTCTCGTGCAGTTGCCGCGCGCTCTGAAAAATGTCCTGATACGCGAACGCCGTCGCGGTATTGATGCTGTCCACGACCGCGTCGGGTGTATGGCGGAGCAACAGCTGAAACAACAGGCTGCGCTCCAGCACGTGCTCGGTCAGATCGCCATACAGGTCGCCGAGTACGAGCGCGCGGTGCTCAGCGCTTCCCAGCACGACCGCGAGGTCCAGGCGCGCGACGGCCGCCGGCATGAACACGTTCCCCCACTCGACATCGATCGTGACGCTGCCGCGATAGGGCTCGAGCGCCCGTGCCGCGGCGCGCACTTCATCCTCATACAGCGCGACGAGGACGAGCCGCCGCGGCGGCGGGTCGGCGCCGAGCACGCGTCGCGCGACGGCATGGCCCACGAGACCACTGCCGCCGAGCAACATTACCGTCCGATCACCGAGCTCCATGGAGTCGCTCGATCGCTCCAATCTCCTGGCGGGTGAGCTCCCGCCACTGTCCTTCCGGCAATTTGCCGAGCCGCACGGGCCCGTAGGATACGCGATGCAGCCATTCGACCTTGAGCCCGAGAGCCTCGGCGATGCGACGGACGATGCGCTGCCGCCCTTCGGCCAGGGTGAGCTCGATTTCGACCGACTTGCCGGTGGGACGTACCCGTGCGGCGAGCACGCGCACGGCTCGCCCGTCGATCACAATCCGTTGCGCCAAAGCGTCGCGGATCGCCGTGACACTAGCGCCGTGCACGCCGAGCCAATAAGTGCGCGGCACCTCGTAACGCGGATGCATGAGCCGGTTGGCCGCCGCACCATCGGTCGTCAGGAGCAACAGGCCGGAGGTCATGACGTCCAGGCGTCCAACGTACGTGAGGCCCGGGACCTTGGGGAGAAGGCCGAACACTGTGCGCCGACCCTCAGGATCCGAGCGGCTGACGACGTAGCCGATCGGCTTGTTGAGCGCGATCCACGTGGTCCGCGTGGCGCCTCGCACGGCTCGACCATCGAGGGTAATCCGTTGCGCCTCGAGATCCACGCTCATGCCAATGGTCGCGACTGCGCCATCCACGCGCACGCGGCCCGCCCGGATCAGATCCTCCGCTTTGCGGCGCGACGCAACGCCCGCGCGCGCCAGAGCGCGCTGCAGGCGCATGACGGTCATTCGGGTTCGTCGACGGGGGTGGGGCGCCGCAGCGCGACCGACAACTCCTCGAGCCGGGGTAGATCTTCGAGATCTTTCAGTCCGAGAATCTCCAGGAACGACGGTGTGGTCCCGTAGAGCAAGGGGCGGCCGAGGCCCTCACCGCGCGTCATCACCTCGATCAAACCCCGCTCCACGAGCTTGTCCATCACCGCCCCGGAATCGACACCGCGAATCTCATCTACTTCGAGCCGGCCCACCGGCTGGCGATACGCGATGATCGCGAGTGTTTCGAGTGCCGCGGGCGACAGCCGGCGCGGTCGCAGCGCAAACTGCGCGCGCTCGATTGTCTCCGCATACTCACGGCGGGTGAGGAATTGCCACCCTTCTGCGATCTCGACCAGCTCGACCCCATGCTCCTCGCCGTACGCCGCGCGCACCTCATCCAGCGCCGTCCGGACGGCGTCCGCTCCAGCCTCCGGTTCGAGCGACGCCAGCTCCTCGAGCGTCAGTGGACGCGACGCCGCGAACAGCGCGGCTTCAAGCAGCTTCGCGAGGGGTTGCACGCTGGATGACCATGGGACCGAACGACTCGGGCTGCGACAGCGTGAGCGCGCTACGCTTGGCCAGCTCGAGAAGCGCGATAAAAGTCGAAAGGACATCCACCAACGTCGCCTGGGGCCCAACCGCTTCGCTCCAACCGAAAGTTTCTCGCTCGGCAAGCAACGCCTCAATTCGGGCGGTGGCGCCTTCGACGTCGAGCGGTCGCGGCACCACACGATGCAGCATCGGCTCCGGGATCAGGGCAATCACGCGCTCGGCGGCGCCGAGCAGGTCGTTGAGGTCGATCTGCAGCGGCGCAGGCGGCGCGTCCGCCGGAGGAGCTTCGTAGCCGCGGCCAAACCGTTCGGCCTGGGCTTCGGCAGCACGGCCCAACCAATCCACGAGCTCGCGAATCTGCTGGTACTCGAGCAGGCGCCGCACCAGCTCGGCGCGCGGATCCTCCCACTCGTCGTCGCCCAGCCGCCGGGGCAGCAGCATCTGCGCCTTGATCCGCAGCAGGCGCGCCGCCATCTCCAGATAGTCGGCCGCCTGATTGAGGCCCAGCTCGTTGATAACGGAGAGGAATTGGTCGGCGATCTTCGCAATGGGAAGATCGGTAATGTCGACTTCGTCTTCGCGAATCAGATGCAACAACAGGTCGAGTGGTCCGGAAAACTTCTCCAGCTCGATGACAAAGCCGGCCTGGTCTCGCATGATCGGGCTCGTCATAGCCCACCCCCCGACACCGCCTCGGTGCGGATCATGAACCCACCCACGAGGAGCTGGGCCAGATCCATCAGCTCCCGAGCCGGCCACAGGAAGGCGTTCACGACGCCCGGTAGCAGCCAGACGATCAGCATGATTGGGATGACACCCAGAAAATAGAGCTGGCGAAACCGCATTCCGGCCGCCGGTGGCAGCATGTGCTTGAGCACATGACTGCCGTCGAGAGGAGGAATGGGAATGAAATTAAAGAAGGCAAGCGAGGTGTTCACCCACATCCCGAAGGACATCATGCGCTGGAGCACGATGAGCGTGCCACTGCTTCCCACTTGACTGGCCAGCAGTCCCACGAGTGCGAATCCAATCATGAACACGACGAACAGAACGAGATTCGTGATGATGCCGGCCACCGACACGACAATGTCTCCTGCATTGTAGTCGCGATAGTTGCGTGGATTGACGGGCACTGGCTTGGCACCGCCGAACGGGGGACCGCCCATCGACAGCAGCATGATCGGTAAGAGGATGGTCAGGACCGGATCGATGTGCTTCAGAGGATTGAGCGTCAGCCGCCCGAGCATGTAAGCGGTGGTGTCACCCTGACGGTAGGCTGCTTCGCCGTGCGCGTATTCGTGCGCGACTATCGAGAACAGCATCACAGGGGCCAGCAGGAGAATGTCTTCGAACCGAATGGCTCGCTCGCGGTCGGGTAGGCCACAAGATATGTATACTCTTGACCCTACGCAACTTACCCTCTACCTTCTGCGCTATGCCGAAAATCAAATCTGCCAAAAAGGCGATGCGGCAGGCGCGTACCCGCACCGTGCGCAACAAGGCGCAACGCTCCTCGCTGCGCAGTGCCTTGAAGCGCGTACGGGCCGCCGCGACTGCTGACGCTGCTGCCGCCGCGTACGCGCTCGCCGCGCGTGTGCTCGATCGCGCCGCGCGCAAGGGCCTGATCCACAAAAACAACGCCGCCAGGCAAAAATCGCGCCTCGCAGCCCTGGTGAAACGGCTAAAAGAAAAAGCGTCGTAAACGGAAACATCCTGCGGGACACCATGACAATCTAGGGGCGCAGCTGTTGCGCCCCTACGTTTTTGATTCTACGTTTGAGTCTACGTTTTTGATTTTACGTTTTTGATTTTACGTTTTTGATTTTACGTTCTTGACTCTACGTCTCATTCCTACGTCGTCAAACAGCAGCCAATTCCCCTCCGCAATTCTCGCAGTACCACTCCGTCGCCAGGTTCATCGTTCCACATTCGCGGCACCGAAGGGTTTTTTCGACCTCCGCGTCCGCATCCAGAGGCGCCTCGGGGGTCGCCCCCTCGTCGAGCTGATACTGCGCGCCAGTCGCGCGCCGCGGCGACGGCGCGTTCTTGTCGTCGTCGGTGACGGACCTGAGAAACGCCAACTCGTCGACCTGCGTCTTGCGCCGCTCGGACCGCGGCTCGGCGGGAGCCGGCTTGGGCGGCGGCGGGGGGGCCCCGCGCGAACCCGAGCCCGGTTGCGAGCCCGGTTTCGTCTTCACCAAGCCGTCCAACTCTTCGAGTCGCGTGACGTCCCGCTCCACATCGAGCAACTCGTCGCGCGCCGCCCCCAGGTCGGCTAACGCATCCTTGTGGACCTGCGCCCAGTGCGCTTCGTCGTACTCGCCTACTTCGTGGCGCAACTCGATTTCGGCGAGTCGCTCCGCGGCGGCTCTTTCCTTTTTTTGCAGCTCTAGCAGTCGTTCCTTGTGTTGCGTGATGAGCTGGCGCGCGGCGGCGGCGTGCGACCGCAACTCGTCGGTCACCGCTTTGAGCCGCGCCTCATAATCGGCCTTCACGCGCGTGCGAACGTGCTCGGGCGCTGAGTCGGCAGTCGCGGTGATGCGCGCGAGCCACGCCTCGTACTGACGTCGCTCCTCGAGGAGCCGCTGGATGGTGGCAGCGCTCTTCGACGAGTTTCCTCCGCCTCCGCCGCCTCCCCCGCCTCCCCCGCCTCCCTTAGGCATCCGACCTCAGGGGCTTTGGCTGTCCGATTTTTTGGGCGGCGAGGATGATGCGCGCCGACTGCTCCAATGATTCCATGCGGATCCAGGCCTCATCGAGTGTTTTGCCCATGGTCACGGCACCGTGATTGGCCAGCAACAGCGCGTTGCACCGCGTGTCTTCGAGGAACGGCTGGACCCGGTCGCCTAGCTCCGGTGTGCCCGATTTCCCGAAGGGCACCAGCCGGACCGGTCCAACCACGAAGATAAGCTCCGGCAACAAATTGGACGGAATCTCTTGTCCCGCAACAGCAAACCCCGTGGCCGTAGGGGGATGCGCATGTACAATGGCTTGCACATCGGGCCGGTGGCGCAGGATGCGCAAGTGTAAGTCCAATTCGCTGGTAGGTTTGCGACGGCTGGAACGGCGCGGCCGGCCAGCCGGATCGACTTCCACCATGTCCGTGGCGGTCAACAGCGCTTTGATGAGCCCGCTGGGGGTGACGAGGATGCGTTGCGGTCCGAGACGCACAGAGAGGTTGCCATCCCGTCCGGCGACAAGGCCCTGTGCCGCGAGCTGACGGCAGCACAGCGCCATGCGCCGGGCTACCGCGCGGGCGTTCATAGCTCGTGAACGATGATGCCTGCGACGATGGTCAGAATTGCGCGCCCCGTCAGCGAGCGGCCGGTGAACGGGGTGTTGTGACTCTTCGAATGAAAAACGCCGGGATCGACCGTCCATTTCGCCGTTGGATCGAGGACGACAATGTCTGCGACGGCGCCGGGAGCGAGCGTCCCGCCCCCGCCCGGCAGGTGGAAGACGCGCGCCGGATCGGTGCTCATGCGCTTTATGAGCTCCGCCAGCGTGAACACACCGCCACATACGAGCTCGGTGTGCGCAACTGCGAACGCCGTCTCGAGACCAACGATGCCAAAGGGTGCGTCGTCAAACGCGGCTTCTTTCTCGTCATAGGCGTGCGGTGCATGGTCTGAGGCAATGCAATCGATCACACCCTCTTTCAGCGCGCCCCTGAGCGCCGCGACATCGGCCGATTCACGGAGCGGCGGGTTCATCTTGGCGTTGGTGTCGTATTCCTCACAGGCATGGTCGGTCAATGTCAAATGATGCGGCGTGACTTCCGCGGTGACCTGGATGCCGCGTTCCTTGGCTGCGCGGATGATCGCGACAGACCCGCGTGTCGACATGTGACAGAGATGCACATGGCCGCCGGTCAATTCGGCGAGCAGGACATTGCGGGCGACCATGATCTCTTCCGCGGCGGACGGGATCCCTTTGAGACCGAGGCGCGTCGCCACGAGACCTTCGTGCATCACGCCGCCGGCGGCGAGCGTGGGATCTTCGCAATGATCGGCGACCGGGATCCCGAATGTACGCGCGTACTCGAGCGCGGTGCGCATGAGGTGACTCGACACCACCGGCTTGCCGTCGTCCGAGACCGCCACGGCGCCGGCGCTCACCATCTCACCGAATTCGGCGAGCCGCTCGCCTTTTTGGCCGATGGAAATCGCGCCGATCGGGTGCACGCGGGTGAGGCCGGCGCGGCCTGACTGCCGCACCACAAAGCCGACCGCCGCCTGATTGTCGGTGACTGGATCGGTGTTCGGCATGGCGCAGATCGCGGTAAACCCGCCGGCCGCAGCCGCGCGCGCGCCGCTGGCCACGGTCTCCTCGTCTTCATTGCCCGGCTCGCGCAGATGCACGTGCAGATCGACCAGCCCGGGAGCCACGACCTTGCCGCTGACATTGCGAACGGTCGTCCCCTCCGGGCCCGAGAGCCCGCGGCCGACCGCGGCGATCCTGCCGTCCTGGATCAGGACGTCGCCGGCTGCGTCAATCTCGCGGCTCGGGTCGATCACCCGGCCACCCTGGAGCAGCAGCGGTCGGGGAGAGGAGTCGCTCACTCGCTGCCTCGCTTTGCCGCGTCCGCGAGCTCGGCGCGGCCACCGGCGAGCAGATACAGGACCGCCATGCGCACCGCGACGCCGTTGGTCACCTGATCGAGGATGATGCTGTGGGGACCGTCGGCCACGCGGGAATCGATCTCGACGCCGCGATTCATCGGTCCCGGATGCATGATGGTGACGGGCTTGGGCGAGCGCGCGAGGCGCTCGGGCGTCACCCCGAAGACGCGGTAGTACTCGCGCAGACTGGGAATGAAGCCCTTCTCCATGCGCTCGAGCTGCAGACGCAAGACGTTGAGCACGTCCGCACCCCAATCGAGCGCTTCTTCGACGCGCCCGAACACGGTCACGCCCAGCTCGTCGATGCCGCGGGGCATCAGCGTCCTCGGTCCACAGACGGCAACTTCGGCACCGAGCTTCATGAGCCCCCAGAGGTTCGAGCGGGCCACACGCGAATGCATCACGTCACCCACGAGACAGACTTTTAAGCCCTCGATCTTCCCGTGTTTGTCACGAATCGTCAGCAGATCGAGGAGCGCCTGGGTGGGATGCTCGTGCTTGCCGTCGCCGGCATTGATCACGTTTGAGTCGATGCGGTCGCCGAGGAACTCGGCGGCGCCCGAGGAGCCGTGCCGAATCACGACCATGTCGATCCGCATCGCCTCGAGATTCCGGGCGGTATCGACCAGCGTCTCCCCTTTCGACACCGAGGAGCCCGACGCCGCCACGTTGACCGTATCGGCCGACAGCCGCTTTTCGGCGAATTCGAACGAGATCCGGGTGCGGGTCGAGGCTTCAAAGAAGAGATTCACGATAGTCTTGCCGCGCAGTGCGGGGACCTTCTTGATGGGCCGCTCCGAGACTTCCTTGAACGGCTCGGCAGTGTCGAGAATGAGCCGGATCTGCTCCGGCGTCATGTGCTCGAGGCCGGTAAGGTCTTTCCCAAGGATCGAGGCAGTGGTCACCGGATCACGTCCACCTGGTCCTGCCCGTCCAGCTCCTGCACCAGCACGTCTACGCGCTCGCCGTGACTCGTCTTCACGGTCGTGCCGACGATGTCCGCTTGAATCGGCAGCTCGCGGCCGCCGCGATCGACCAGCACGCAGAGCGAAATGCGCTTGGGCCGGCCGAAGTCGGCCAGCTCATCGAGCGCCGCGCGGACCGTGCGGCCGGTATACAGCACGTCGTCCACGATCACCACGTGCGTGTCGGACAGGTCGCCCGGGATATGCGTTTCGCCGATGACCGGCTTGGGACCGACGGTCTCGAGATCGTCGCGGTAGAGGGTGATATCGAGCGACCCGCACCGGATGCGCACTGAGCCGTCTTCTTCTTGTTCGATCAGTTTGGCGATGCGCTGAGCGAGCTCGACGCCGCGGCGCTGAATCCCGATGAGCACCAGGTCGTCTGTGCCGGCGAGCTCGACGATTTCGACTGCCATACGCTGCAACGCCCGCGACATCGCGCGGGCGTCGAGAAGCGTTGTACGCTCTTGAGCTGGGGATCGGGCCATTCTGAGGGGTGAAAGGTACCACGGCGGCACAGGGGCGGCAAAGGGAGTGCGTGGTGAAACGGCGGCGTGGTGAAACGGCGGCGAGATAAGACGGCGGCGTGGTGAACCGGCGGCGTGGTGAACCGGCGGCGTGGTGAACCGGCGGCGAGATAAGACGGCGGCGTGGTGAACCGGCGGCGTGGTGAACCGGCGGCGTGAAAAGCGGCGGCGTGGTGACACGGCGGCGTGGTGAAACGGCGGCGAAAGACGTAGTACCGCGTCAAATTGATGATACGGATCGCGATGGGATCGTTATCTCCCAGCATGGCCGCGCCTCACAAGCGGTTTCTTGCATGGCAGGAATGTCACAAGCTGTGCTTGCTCGTCTACAAGGCAACGGAGTCCTTTCCCAAGCACGAGCTCTACGGTCTAACCTCGCAGTCACGGCGCGCCGCGTTTTCGGCGCCCGCGAACATCGTCGAGGGAGCCTCGCGAAAAGGAAAAAAAGAATTCCGTCGATACCTCGATATCGCCTTAGGATCGCTGTCGGAACTGGAGTATGCCCTGGAGGTTGCTCTGGCACTCGGGTACGTGAAACCCGAGCTCTATAAGGAGCTGGAACTGCAACAAAGGCGCGCAAGGGTCTTCACTTGGAGATTGAAAAACTCCATGCGTTAAGCACTTCGCCGCCGGTTCACCACGCCGCCGCATCACCACGCCGCCGCATCACCACGCCGCCGTTTCACCACGCCGCCGGTTCACCACGCCGCCGCATCACTTCGACTTCTCATACGGCGGTGTCGCTGAAAGGATCAAGGACCTCTCGGCAGCGTGAGTCCCCGAGGACCCACGTACTCGGACTGTGGTCGAATCAGGTGGTCTTCAGCGTGCTGTTCGATGACATGCGCGCACCAGCCGGCGACGCGCCCACAGGCGAATGTGGCGACGAACGAGCGCGGCTCGAGACCGACTGCCTGCAGCACGAGCGCGGTGAAGAACTCGACGTTGGTGCGGAGATTCCGCCCCGGCTTCACCTCCTCGAGCACCGTCACCGCGGTCTGCTCGACCGAGCGCGCGAGATCGAACAATTGGCGATTCTCGAGCGCAGCCGACGTCATTTCATCAGCGACCTTGCTGAGCACCGCCGCCCGCGGATCGCGGACCTTGTAGACGCGGTGCCCAAAACCCATGATGCGCCTGCCGGCGGCCAGCTCGTTGCGGACCCACGACTCGGCGCGATCAGCGGACTTGATGTCTTTTAGCATGTCGAGCACCGGCCCCGGCGCGCCGCCATGCAACGGGCCTTTGAGCGCACCGATCGCGCCGGTCACGGCGCTGACCATATCGGATCGCGTACTCGCAATGACACGCGCGGCAAACGTCGACGCGTTCATGCCGTGATCGATCACCGTCACCCAGTAGGTATCGACCGCGCGGGCCGCGATCGGATCCGGCTCTTTCCCGTGCAGCATGTACAGGAAGTTCGCGGCGCGGGACAGATCGGTACGGGGCGCGATCGGCTCCTGCCCCGCACTGAGCCGGGCATGTGCCGCCACGATGGTGGGAAACCGCGCGGTCAGCATCCTGGCGGCGTGCAGATCGGCCGCCGGCGAGATGTCGTCCGGTTTGTCGAGGTCCAAAGACAGCGTCGCGCACGCCATCCGGAGCGTGTCGATCGGCGCTGCGTGCGCGGCGGCCCCCGCCCGCACGACGCGCATGGTTTCCTCCGGGACGGCACGCAGCGCCGCGACCTCTTTGCGAAGCGTCGCCCTTTCGGTGTTGGACGGCAGCGTGCCCCGCCACAGCAGCTGGGCGGCTTCCTCGAAACTCACGCGGCCGGCCAGCTCGGCCAACTCGTACCCGCCGATGATAAGGCGGCCCGCCAGGCCGTCGACGTGGCTCAGACGGGTTTGGCCGGCGACGACGCCGTCGAGGCCGCGCGGTGTGGAGCTTGGGCGCTGGGTCATTGGCGGCGAAGGGGGCGGCCCTGCGCCGCCTTATTGCGCCAAGCAATCAGCAACGCCTCGCGAACGGCAGCCTTACGCGCGTAGCGAAGCCGGACATTGGTCGCGCCCTGTTCACCCCACTTCCCTTTGACGGGCACGAAGGCTTTGGGCTCGGTACGCACGAACAGTTCCTGCTGCTCGGGAGTCAGACTGACCATGGCCCAACCGGCTCGCGGGTATCCCATCGTCGCAAAGATCTTGCCCGCGACACGGAAGTCGGGATGCGACATGTGCGCCGCTTCGCTGGTTTCGGGCATGCTCAATGCAAGCTTGCGAAAATCATTTGCTGTCATTGGCTACCGGTCGTTGCGCGAGGAACCGCAGCGTACACGAGTCGCTGGAAGCGAGAGTCGAGCGGCCAGTGTTCCATGACCGGCATATACTGCGTCCAGACCATCGCGATGAGATTGGCACGAGGATCGATCCAGAAGAACGTCGTTCCGTATCCGGCCCAGCGAAATGTCCCCGCGGATCCCGGGACGCTCGTGTCCGCGTCCATCCGCACGGCGCCGCCAAATCCGAATCCCGAGCGGCCGGGTGGCCAGTTTGGTTCGATGGTCAGCGGGACGAGCGACGTGGGCAGCTGGTTCTGAAACATGAGTGACACGGTCTCACGTTTCAGCACCCGCTTCCCATCCAGCTCGCCCCCGTTCAGGAGCATTTGTGCGAAGCGCAGATAGTCGTTCGGCGTGGACAACAAGCCGCCACCGCCCGAGAAGAGCCGTCCGGAATCCGAATGCTCGGGCCAGAGGCCGCCCGCGGCCTGCAACGACCCGTCCGGGCCACGGCTGTAAATGGGCGCGAGCTTCGCTACCATCTCGGGAGTCGCATGGAAGCCGGTCATGCGCATGCCCAGCGGCCGGAAGAGCGCGCTATCGAGATAGCGGTCGAGACTCATGCCGGACGCGACTTCCATGACACGACCGAGGACGTCGATCGCATAGCTGTAAGTCCACCGCGATCCGGGAGAGAACAGTAGCGGCAGACGGGCGAGACTATCCGCGAGCTGCGCGTTGGTCCAGCGCGTCGCATTGTTGCTCAATCCGGCGCGCATGTATAGCGAATCGACAGGAGTATTGCCGAAGAATCCGTAGGTCAGACCGGCGGTGTGCGTCAGCAGATCACCGACCGTGATCGCACGCTCGGGACTGCGCAGCTGCGGCTGCGCCGTGCTCCCGCTGACGAACACCTTCACGCCGGCGAACGCGGGAATGTACTTCGAGACCGGGTCGTCGAGCCGCAGCTTCCCGTGCTCGTACAGCTGCAGCGCGGCGGCGCTCGTGATCGGCTTGGTCATCGAGAAAATCCGGAAGACTCTATCGGCGCTCAAGGCCTTTCCATCGAGCGTGCCTACCGGTCTCTCGTAGACCACCTTCCCGTGTCGCGCCACGACGGCGAGCAGGCCGGGGAGCTTGGCGGAATCCACATAGGCCTGCAGCCCGGGTGCGATCCGGTCGAGCGCCGCCGCATTGAGGCCGACCTCGTCGGGCCGCGCGTGCGGCAGGCCCTGCCCAGCAGTGGCGGTTGTCAGTAGTAGGCCAAGAGCGAGCACCCCGAAAGCGCACCTCATTCGGCCCCCGATCTTCTGTAGACGCGCACATAGTCGATCAGCATCGTCGCCGGGAAAATGGCGTCCGACAGCGGATCTCCATCGAAATGGCCGCCTACCGCCTGGTTGAGGATCACGTAGAAAGTCTTATCGAAAACCCATTCCCCATGTAGCTCGACAGAACCGCGAACGACTGTGTAGTAGAGCGTGCTGTCGATGAAGTATCGGATGGCGCTCGCATCCCACTCGACCATGAACGTGTGGTAGTCAGATGCATACGTGCCGCTGGTGAGCGTGTTGGCCTGCACAAATGGCGTGTTGCCCGAATAGCCAGGGCCGTGGACCGCCGAGCTGGCTGTCGCTGGCGCGCTTCCGCGGTATTCCATGATGTCGAGCTCGCCACACTGCGGCCAACCTCGGGTATCGATATCCGTGCCGAGCATCCAGAATGCCGGCCACAGACCCTGTCCAACCGCGAGCTTGATGCGCGCCTCCACCCGGCCGGGCGGCAGCACTTCTTTCTTGCCTTTAGTCGTAATCTTCGCGGACGTGTATTTGCATGGGCCGTAATAGCAGGTCAATCCTGCCGGTGCCACGCGCGCAGTGATCGCGAGCTGTCCCTGACCGTTCAACGCGATGTTGGAAGTATCCGAGGTGTAATACTCCTTCTCGTTGTTGCCCCACCCACAGATGCCCGGACACCCGTCGCCGGGGTCGTAGCGCCAACGAGTCGTGTCGATCTGTGTCCCCGCCGGGCCA
>DATFEG010000105.1:0-6929 GCA_035251445.1 Gemmatimonadales bacterium
AGCATCTGCAGAAGATGCGGGAGGCGCGGCAGCTCCGGCACCGGTGAAAGCACCGGCCACCACATGATGACGGCCGTTGTGAGAAAGACGAGGTGTTGGACGATGTGGAGGTTGTGGTCGCGCAGCGCGGCTTCGTAGAACGCGGGGACGTGCCATAAGACGATGGGCGCCGTAAACACGGCGGCGGCGACCAGTGGTCGGGTTACCACTCGGGCCAGGGCCATCACCCAGCGCGGCCGCAGCAGCGGTCGCACGACAGCACCTGGCGTGCCGTACAGCAGCAGCGGCGGGAAGACCAGCGTCAGGAGCAGGTGCTGCGCCATGTGCGCGCTGAAGAGATAGGTATCGGAGAGATTGTGTAACGGCCCGTTGAGCGCCAGAAACAACACCAGGAGCGCGGCGGCAAAGCTGGCGACGTGCCGGCCTGCCGACCTGTGACCCCCTAGAAAGACATAAAGCCCGCCCAAGAGGGTGATGCCGGCGACGACGCTGGGGTGAACGTTCCACTCGAACCAATGTTCAGTGTTCATTGATCATTGATCGTGGGCCTGGGCAGGGATCATTGGACATTGATCATTGATCAATGATCAGTGGACATTCGTCAGCCGCCGCCCGTTCGCAGCCGCACCGATCCATAATAGATCATGAGGAGGCTGACGACGACGAGCAACCCGAGCAGCAGCGGCCCACCGAACAGGAACGTGAAGAACCGATTATCGAACTTGAGGTGCATGTAGAACATCACCACGAGCGCAAACTTCACCGCAGAGAGGACGAGCAGGATGGGCACCAGCGCGCCCTGAAAGGCCGGCACGTAAAAGACGCCGACTTCGATCAGCGTGATGATCACGAGTATCGCGGCGACCCGAAGGTAGGTGCCAGTCGTCGCGTGTGCGGTTTCTACGACCGTTTTTTCATGATGCTCGCTCATTGCAGCTCCTGATCGACGATCGTTGATCAACGATCATTGATCAACGATCATTGATCAATGAACATTGATCAACGATCATTGGATCAAGTAGACCACCGTAAAAATGATGATCCAGACGACGTCCACGAAGTGCCAGTACAGTCCCGTAATCTCTACGGTCATCGCATTCGCCGGACCCAGCTTCCCCCGCAGCGCTTGCACCCACAATGTGAGCAGCCAGATCACACCGACGGTGACGTGCGCGCCATGTGTGCCGGTCAATACATAAAACGTCGACCCGAACAGGTTTGTGGTCAGGCCAAGACCTTCATGATAGAAATGATTGAACTCCCAGACCTGCCCGCCCAGGAATACGAGTCCGAGGAACGCCGTCACGAACAGCCAGAGTTTCCCTTGCCGCATGTCGCCGCGCTGCACCGCCGCCAGCGCGAGCACCATGGCGAGACTCGACATCAACAGGTCGAACGTGCTGAACGACGTGAACGGAATGTTGAGGATCTCGTGCGGGTACGGCCCGACCAGGCTGCGACCCTTGTACACGAGGTAAGTGGAGATCAGCGAGCCGAAGAGCAAACACTCGGAGCCGATAAAGGCCCAGAACGCCATCTTGCGGTTGTCGAGCCCCATGAAGGTGGCGTGCCCGTGCGCAGCGGCGGCGGCGTGGGTGCCGGTGTCGTATCTCATCTACATCTCAAAGGGCTCGAAGGCCCATCGATAGATGCCGACGATGAGGATGAGCACGCCCACGAATACGACCGGGAGAAAGCGTCCCAGCGCGCCGATCGCCATGATCGGTAGACCGGCAGCCGTGATCAGGGGCCACCATGAGCCACCGGGTACATGAATCGGCGCCGGCGGCCGTTCCGGCAGCGGCTCCATGGGAGCGTGCCGTTCCGTCTGCCACAGGGGAAGCCTGCTCGAAATCGTAGGAATGACGGTGAAGTTGTAGACCGGCGGCGGCGACGGAACCGCCCATTCCAGTGTCGCGCCGTTCCACGGATTCGCCGGAGCGGTCGCGCGCCGCGCGCGCGTGCGCAGCATATTCCAGAGGAAGACCAGGGTCCCAACGCCGATCAGGAATGCCCCGATAGTCGAAACCAGATTGAATCCGCCCACGCCCAGATCGGCCGAGTAGGTGTAGATGCGCCGCGGCATGCCCAGAAGGCCGGACAAATGCATCGGGAAGAACGCGAGGTTCATCCCGATCATCGTCAGCCAGAAGTGCACTTTCCCTAACCCCTCATCCAGGAGCCGGCCCGTCATCTTGGGCCACCAGTAGTACATGCCCGCGAACAAGCCGAGGATCGTGCCGCCGAACAGCACATAGTGGATGTGCGCGACAACGTAATAGGTATCGGTCTGCTGCAGGTCGGTGGGCGCAGACGCGTGCGTGACGCCGGACAATCCGCCGATGATGAACATGGCGATAAATCCCACCGCGAAGAGCAGCGACGTCGTGAAGCGGATTTGCCCGCCCCACATGGTGCCGATCCAGTTGAAGATCTTCACGCCCGTTGGAATGGCGATGAGCATCGTCGTGCCGGCGAATACCGAATCGGCGATCGGACCGAGACCGGACGCGAACATGTGGTGCGCCCACACGCCCCATCCCAGGAATGCGATGACCACACCCGAGTAAACGACGACGGTGTAGCCGAACAGCGGCTTGCGCGAAAACGTCGGCAAGACCTCGGAGACGATCCCCATCGCCGGCAGAATCAGGATGTAGACCTCGGGATGGCCGAACATCCAGAACAGGTGCTGCCACAGCACCGGGTCGCCGCCACCCGCAGGCAGGAAGAAATGCGTCCCGAACAGGCGGTCGAACATGAGCAGGACCAGCGCGACAGTGATGACCGGGAACGCGGTGATGATCAGGAACTGCGTGATCAGCGTCATCCAGGCAAACGGCGGCAGGCGCAGCATTCGCATGCCCGGCGCCCGCATGTTCAGGATGGTGACCACAAAGTTGAAGCCGGCGGCGAGGGAGGCGATGCCCAGGATCTGGAGTCCGAGGAGCCAGAAATCGACATTGGGGCCCGGCGAGAACTGGCGCGCGGTGAGATTCGCGTAGCCGAACCAGCCGGCATTCGGCGCGACGGACAGACTCCCCGCTCCGAACAGGGGACCTGCGATAAAGCTGGCGTTGAGGAACAGACCGCCGAGCAGGAACACCCAATAGCTGAATGCGTTGAGCCGCGGGAACGCGACGTCGCGCGCGCCGATCTGCAGTGGGATGATGTAGTTGAAAAAAGCAGCCGACAACGGCATCAGCGCGAGGAACACCATCGTCGTACCGTGCATCGTAAACAGCTGATTGAACGTCTCGGCGCTGACGCCGACACCCGCGGGACTCGCCAGCTGGGCGCGGATGATGAGCGCTTCCAGGCCACCGACCAGGAAAAACGCGAACGCCGTCCAGAAGTAGAGCAGCCCGATGCGCTTATGATCGGTCGTCGTCAGCCAGCTCTTCATTTCAGACTCTGGAGATAGGCGACGAGGGCATCGAGATCCGCGCCGGGCAGATTCTGCGGCGGCATGAGCGCGCCGGGCTTCATGGCCGGCGCATTGCTGATCCAGCGCTTCAGCATCTCCGTCGTGTTGGGGAACATCGCACCGGCGATCGTCGCGCGCCCGCCCACGTGGTTCAACTCCGGACCGACCTTGGCGGTGGAGAGGCCGGTAATCATGTGGCAGCCGATGCAGGGACTACGGCGGAAGATTTGCTGCCCGCGCGCCTCGGCTGAGCCCTCGGCAGGCGCCACGGGCGCGGCGCGCTGGCGATCCACCCAACGCTGAAACGCCGAGTCCGACTCGACGATCACGCGCAGGCGCATATTGGCATGCGAGATCCCGCAGAATTCCGCGCATTGGCCCAAATACTCCCCGGTCGAGTCGGGGCGGAACGCGATCCGCGTTGTGTGTCCCTGGATGAGATCGCGCTTGCCGGCAAGCCGCGGGATCCAGAAGCTGTGAATCACATCTGCCGACGTCATCTCGACCGCGGTGTGCGTTCTCACCGGAAGGTGGAGCTCATTCGACGTGCTGATGCCGAGTGTCGGGTAGCGGTACTCCCACCACCATTGATGCCCGATCACCTCGACGCGCAGTGCCCCCTCCGGAGCGCGGCCGGCCGTACTGAAAATGGTGCGCATCGTCGGCACGGCGATGAACACCAGGATGAGCGCCGGCGCCAGTGTCCAGCCGATCTCGAGCACGGTGTGGCCGTGCACCGGTTTGGGCTCGGGCCGGCCGGGCCGGGCGCGGAAACGCGCGATCGCCACCAAGAGTAGTGTCTCCACGACGAGGAAGACACCGACCGCCCACGCGAAGATGTTCTTGAAGAGTCCGTCGAGCTCGCGGGAGAAATCCGCTTCTGCGTGGAGCGACGACTGTGGGAAAGGTCCGCCGCCGCAAGCGGTCAGGAGTAGGAGAAGTGAGACTAGTACCAGCGGCACGGCGTCAAACTAGAGGGGCCCCCGCAGTGCGTCAACGCACACGTTATCTTTTGCGGCCATGACTGAATTATTCGAACGATTGCAGACAACGCTGGGTGACGCCTACCGCATCGAGAAAGAGCTGGGCGGTGGCGGCATGAGCCGCGTGTTCGTCGCCGAGGAAACGCGGCTCGCGCGCCGCGTGGTCGTCAAGGTGCTTCCGCCCGACCTCGCGCTGGAAATGCGCGTAGATCGTTTCAATCGGGAGATTCAGCTCTCCGCATCGCTCCAGCATCCGCACATCGTTCCGCTCCTCGCCGCGGGCGGCGCCGGCGAAATCCTCTACTACACGATGCCGTTCGTGGAGGGAGAGCCGCTGCGCGCGCGTCTTTCGCGCGAGGGTGAGCTGCCGCTGCGCGACGCCGTGCGGATCCTCAAGGATGTCGCCGATGCGCTCGCCTACGCGCACGCGCGCAAAGTGGTGCACCGTGACATCAAGCCGGACAACGTGCTGCTAAGCGGCCACCATGCCGTCGTCGCCGACTTCGGCGTCGCCAAAGCGGTGAGTCAGGCAAAAACGGAAAGTGGGCTCACGTCCGTAGGCGTCGCGCTGGGGACTCCCGCGTACATGGCGCCGGAGCAGGCGGCCGGCGATCCCAACGTCGACCACCGGGCCGACATCTACGCCTTCGGCGCGATGGCATACGAGATGGTCACCGGCCGCCCGCCGTTTGCGGGACTCGCGCCGCACCAAATGCTGGCCGCGCACGTGACGGAGCCGGTCGTTCCGGTCACCGATCATCGCCCCACGCTCCCGCCCGCGCTCGCGGCGCTGATCATGGCATGCCTCGCGAAGAACCCCGCAGACCGGCCGCAGAGCGCCGAAGAGATTCGGACCGCGCTCGAGGCGATGGGGACGCCGAGTGGTGGTTCGCTGGCCATCACGTCGCCCGTCGCGACCGCCCGGCACGTGCTGCGGCGGCCGCGCTCTCGCATTGCCGGGGTGGCCGCGTTCGTGCTTCTCCTGATTGCTGCTGCGTGGATCGTGTTGCGGCCGCGGAATGCGATAGAGCTCGACGCCAATCGCATTGCCATCGCACCGTTCGACGTATTGGGGGGACCGGATCTCGGTCTGTGGCGTGAAGGTCTGGTGGACGTGTTGTCGCGCAGCCTCGACGGCGCGGGTCCCCTGCGCACCGCATCGCCCACGCTGGTGGTTCGGCGGTGGGGCAGCGCCCGCGCGGACGCGTCTGCCGCGCAGGCGCTGGGACAGGAGACCGGCGCGAAGACCGTCGTGTTCGGCAGCCTGGTGCGCGCCGGCTCCGACTCGGTCCGCCTCACAGCCACGGTGCTCGACGTTGCAGGCCCGGGCGTCCTCGGGGAGTTCGAGATCCGAGAAAACGCCGACCGAATGGACCGTCTCGCGGACTCGCTGACAGTGCGGGTGTTGCGTGAGCTGGGGCGCACGCGCGCGATTGGCCTGGTCCGCAGCGCTTCCCTGGGTTCGCGCTCTCTGCCCGCGCTCAAGGCATTCCTGCAGGGCGAACAGTTCCTGCGGCGGTCCGAATGGGATTCCTCGGTCACCTATCTCGAGCGCGCGATCGCGCTCGACAGCGGCTTCACGCTCGCGTGGAGCCATGCCGGCATGGCGGCGGGGTGGCAGCACCGCGCCGACGATTCGGTCTCCCGCGCGTACAAGCTCCGGGCGGGTGCGCTCAACCACGGCCTCGCGCCACGGGAGAGCCTGATCGTGCAGTCGGAATCGCTGGCCGCCGTCGTCTACGCCGGGCCGGCTCAGCTGGGTGGACGGTGGTGGACCTACGCGCGGCGTCTGATCAGCACGCTCGATGAAGCGGTGCGACGGTATCCGAACGACCCGGAGTTGTGGTACATGCTGGGCGATGCGCGCTACCACGCCAGCGGGGCGGCAGGATCCGCACCGCGCGCCGCATTGGACGCGTTCGATCGCTCGATTGCGCTCGACTCCGCCTTCACGCCCTCGTACGTGCACGCGATCCCACTCGGTCTCGAGTTCGACGACAGCAGCGCCGGTCGCCGCTACGCGCGGGCGTTTCTCGACGCGGGCGCCATGGGCGTCTACGCCCGCAGCACTGGTCTCGTGCTCGACCTCCTGGATCGCCGGACTCGACCGGCCGCGATCTCGTTCCTTGGAGACAGCGCCGACGAACACCTCTTTCAGATTGTCTGGATTTCGGTCAACCGCTGGCTCGATTCGGCTGAGACGGCGACGGCGCTGATGCGAGCACGCCTGGCCGTGGAGCAAAAAGCGGGCAACCTATCGAACCGCGCGGTAGTAGTCGTCCCGTTCGCCCTGGCCGCTCGTGGCCATATCAAGGAAGCTTCCGAAAAGACCACGCTCCCCACCCTGCTGGCACAGCTCGCCCTCGTGGGCGGGTTCACGCCTGATAGCGCGGCCCGGTTGGCGAGGAGTTGGATTCATCGACCGGGCGATGGGCTGATGGTGGCAGCGCCGCTGCTGGCTGCCGTGCGCGACACGGCGGGCATCGGCGACATCCTCCGCCGAATCGATTCGGCCCGCG
>DATFEG010000124.1:0-2782 GCA_035251445.1 Gemmatimonadales bacterium
ACTACTGATCGATTGGTAGACGGCATCATTGGCGCACCATTCAGGAATATCGCTGGCTCATCGGCCCGACTTGCGATCTCTTCTGCGGGCTCCGTGACGGGTCCAACACCCGTACAACTTGCGGGCTGGTTCAGCGCTTGATTAACAACTTCCACGTCAACGGGCATAACACGATTATGAAGGCGTTTGCCAGTCGCGGTGTTTGTGCCGTATAGAATCGTCGACTGGGTATAGCAAGTGCCCGTCGCGTGGCCCCCGAGCTTGTGCGAAAGTTCGTGCGCGACTCGGCCGCAGAGCATGTCATCCGTGATCCCTGCCGTCGTAACGTTTTTGTCGGCCAGTGTCATTTCCGTCTGAAACGATGCATCATCAAACGGGAATGCACTGCAAGCCCACCCGCCACCACCTTGAGCTTGAGAACAAACGCCCTTCTTGATGATCACATCCGGCTCCCCGCGTTGATGCAGCTGGTCCATGACAATGTAGAACCCGGTTTTATTGCCGGCTCCGTCTGTCGCGACATTCCACATCTGGACGGCGCAAGCGGTTGCATTCCAGATTCGGTTATGAGTTGTGCCGCTGCCAGGTGAGGTGTCCCAGCTGCTATCGATCGCAACAGTGATAATGCGGCGAGTATCGGCCGCCGGCACTCCGGGGATGCTCGATGCTGGACCCTTACCGTCTGGAGCGTGGTAGTTTTTCTGGCACAGAGCGCAAGGTGGCGTGGGCGCGAGTTGCTGCTGCGGCGAGCCGTGTCCCCTCAACTCCTCGACGCCGCTAAGGTTCACTCGATAAGAGGAATCCCATAGCGTTGCATTATAGGAGTCGAATGCAACAGATGCCGTTACACCGGCTGTAGTGTTGCCGAGAACGCCGCCGAACCCAAAAAAAGGATTGAGCAAGTTCATTTGTCTTGCTGCACCTCTTTGACCAGTTTGAAGTGCACCGGGAATATCGGAGAGCAGTTAGTGTGAGTTAATTCTCTGTCTTTGTCAGCCTTCGTAGAAAGCCATGCAGGCGCTTGGCGGCCTAGGCGAGGAACATCGATGGTGGGGTGAGGATGCCGCCGAGCGCCCCCGCAGCGATCCTGGCACTGAGGTGAATTGAGCATCGATCGCTGGAAGCTCGACCTCATAGGATGCCCTCAGCGCAACGATCGTCGGTCGGTGCAGGCTGAAGTATCCCCGCCGCGCCGCCGTCGTCGATCGTGACGGGCGCGCGCAGGTGTTCGTAGTAACGCGCCTCGTATTCGGCGGGCGGCACATAGCCAATCGGTTCGAGCAGCCGACGCCGGTTGAACCAATCGACCCACGCGAGCGTGGCGAACTCGACCATCTCGAGATGCCGCCACGGGCCTTTCCGTTGAATCACCTCGGTCTTGAAAAGGCCGATGATCGATTCGGCCATCGCGTTGTCATAGGAATCGCCGCGGCTGCCGACGGACGGCGCAATGCCCGCCTCGCCGAGTCGCTCGGTGTATCGCATCGACAGATACTGGGTGCCGCGATCGCTATGATGCACGAGGTCCTCGACGCCGGCGCCGCGTCGCTCGTAGATCGCCTGCTCCAGCGCATCCAGAACGAAGTCGGTCGCGAGCGACGCCGAGACGCGCCACCCGACGATGCGCCGCGCGAAGACGTCGATGACGAAGGCCACGTAGACGAAGCCGCGCCAGGTCGCGACGTAGGTGAAGTCGGCGATCCAGAGCTGATTGGGCCGCGTCGCCGTGAACTGACGATCGACGAGGTCGGCGGGCCGGGCGGCGGCTGGATCCGCCTGGGTCGTGATCTTCCAGGCGCGTCCGCGGCTCACCCCGCGGAGTCCCATCGCACGCATGAGCCGCTCAACCGTGCAGCGCGCCACGCGGATGCCCTCGCGACCCAGTTGCTTCCACACTTTCCGCGGACCGTACGCTTGGTCGTTCTCATCCCAGACGCGCTGGATTGCCGCGCGCAGTTCGTCATCGCGCTGCGCCCGTGCCGATCGCGTCGTCGGCTCCTGCTGCTGCGCCTTCCGCAGGAAGTAGCTGGACGGAGCGATGGGCAGGACTGCGCAGATCGGCTCGACTCCGTAGGTGGCCCGGTGCTGATCGATGAAGGTCACCATCACTTCGCTCGGCGGTCGAGCTCCGCCTGGGCGAAAAACGCCGCCGCCTTCTTCAAAATCTCGTTGGCGCGTTTCAATTCGAAGACTTCGCGCTGGAGGCGCTTCAACTCGGCGCGCTCGTCGGTCGTGAGGCCAGGTCGCCGGCCGGCATCGCGCTCGGCTTGGCGCACCCAGCGCCGCAGCGCCTCCGTGGTAACACCAAGCTTTTCGCTGACCGATCGAATCGTCGCCCACTGCGACGGATGCTCGGGCGCATGGTCAAAGACCATGCGAACCGCGCGCTCACGCAACTCGGGGGAGTACTTGCTGGGTCGGGCCATCGGAGCCATCCTCTCTCAGAATGGGCTCTCCGATAAACCCGGTACGATTCACAGATGAAAGTGAATCACGTCGAACTCATCAGCCCGCTGCGCCACCATTTCGATGAGCAATGTATGGGCGGCAACTTCACCGCCGCACGAACCGCTCAGCCGCAACGCGCGTGGATGGGCAGGAATCAGCTTGGCCCTCGTCTGCGAATCGCCGCTGGCAAACAACGTGACGTCGTGCCCGGACGCAACGAGCTCGTCGGTCAAGTACGAGACGACTCGTTCGGTGCCACCGTAGAGACGGGGTGGAACACTCTCGCAGAGTGGCGCAACCTGTGCAATTCGGAGTGTTCGCCCGATTGAACTCA
>DATFEG010000129.1:0-11861 GCA_035251445.1 Gemmatimonadales bacterium
CCTGGGCGGTGATGCTGTTCACGCAGATGAAGCTCGTCTCGGGAATCATCTATACCGTGGCCACGCTGCTGTTCCTGCGGCGCCACCGCGCCCGGATCAGGGACAATTACTCCTCGCTCGAGCGCGTGGATCTGCAATGGCTCGTCCGGCTCGCGGCGGCCTCGGCAGCGGTCTGGACCCTGGCCGTGGTGATCAACGTGACGCAACTGCTGGAAGGCCCCACCTCCCAACGCGGTGAAGACATCCTTACCCTCGCGATCGCGCTGCTCGTCTACGGCATCGGGTACATGGCGCTGCGGCAGCCGGAGATTTTTCGATTCGACACCGGTGAGTTTCTCGTCGCCGCGGCACAACCGGGAACGCCCTCCCCCGTCGAACCCGACCCAAGCGCAGCGCGCTACGAACGATCGGGACTCAGCGACCGCGAAGCGGCGGCGCTGAAGAGCGCCCTGCTGAGCGCGATGGACCAACAGCGCCTGTGGCGCAATCGCGACCTCACGCTCGCCGACCTGGCCCAGCAGCTCTCCACGACACCGCACAAGCTGTCGGAGCTGCTGAACTCCCAGCTCGAGCAAAGTTTCTACGATTTCGTGAACGGCTATCGGGTGCGCTACGTGCAACGGCGCATCGAGGATGAAGACGCCCGAAACCTCAAGATTCTCGCGCTCGCCCTCGAAGCCGGCTTCGCCTCGAAATCGACCTTCAACGATGTCTTCAAGAAGCACACGGGCCGAACCCCCTCCGACTATCGGCGCTCCGTAGCGGTCTAGTCCGATCCGATCGGTTCGGACCTCCAAAAAGATCGGTTCGGACGACTTCTCCCTTCCACGTCCGTAGTCTCCTCACGCGTCGCGACCACATGCGGTCGCACATGAACCTGAGTTGCGGAGGAGATTATGAGAGCATCCCCAAGCAGAATCGCAGCCGTGTTGGCCCTGACCGGGTTGGGACTCCTGGCCTGCGAAACGTTGGATCCCCTGGCACCCGGGAACCTGGTCCCGGCGACGGTGGCCGACGACCCGAGCCTCCCTGCCATCGACATGAACGGATCGCGCTTCCACGTGCAGACATTCGGCGATCCCGCGAATCCGGTCATCGTGTTCCTGCACGGCGGCCCCGGCAGTGACTACCGGTCGCTGCTGCGCCTGGGCGAGCGGTTCAACGGCTACAGCCTGGCCGACGAATACTTCCTGGTCTACTGGGACCAGCGCGGCACGGGCCTGTCGATGCGCCACAACAAGGACCTGCTGACTCTGGACGTGTACATGACCGACCTAGACTCGCTGGTCAATCGCTACTCGCCGGGACGGCCGGTGCTGCTGATCGGAGAGTCCTGGGGTGGGATGTTCGGGACGAATTACATCAACCTGAACCCGCAACGCGTGGCCGGCGCGGTCCTGATCGAGCCGGGTCCGCTCGACGGCGCCACGGCGGAACGCGTCATGGACGACATGTTCGACCTCGATCTGACATCTGAATGGCTCAACGACTACGCGTGGAGCAGTCAGTTCCTCACCCCCGACGATCATACGCGCATGGACTTCGAGCGCATGCTGGGGGCGAAGAATGCCCAGCCGCGGTTTCACGAGAACAAGGAGAATCCGTCACCCGTGTGGCGCATGGGGGCCGCGGCCAGCCGCTACATCACTGAAGACGGCCAGGACGCGAACGGCGTCTTTACATACGACTTCACCACGAACCTCGCCGCGTTCACCACGCCGGTGCTGTTCATCGCGGGCGCGTGGAGCGAGGTGCTGGGCGAGTCGCTCCAGCAGGAGCAGATCCTGCAGTACCCGTCCGCGTCCCTGCAGGTGGTGGACGGCGCCGGTCACGACGTCGCCTGGGTCAAGACCGCCGAAGTACTCACGCAGATTCGGGCTTATCTCGACGCACTGAAAGGAGCTGCGCAATGAACCGCATTCGGATACTCATCGTCGCCCTGTTGCTAGTCACCGGGGCGCGGCCAACGGCCGCACAGTGGAACGTCGCGCGGTTCGGCGCGGCCGACCCCAACCAGATGTACGTCACGGTCGGGTTCGATCCCGCGCTGATCACGTCGGTGGGATATGCCCGTGACATGAGGATCGCCGGCCAGCCATGGCAGCTCGGCGTAGAAGCGGGCGTGGTCGCCGCCGATTTCGACGTGCAGGACTTCCGGGCGCGCCTCGTGGCGCGGAGCGCACTGCTCCAGTGGCGCTCCATGCGTCTCATCGGGAGTGCGGCATTCATTACGCGAGGAACGGAGAACACCATCTACCGCGCGCTCAACTTCGGCGCCGACTTCACCGGCACCGTGGGTGTGTATCAGCAGCGCTGGTTCCTGGCCGGTGAGTTCGGCTATGACGAAGCGATCATCACCTATCTGACGCACAGCGACTGGTACCGCGAGCACTACTATCCGGACGCAAAGGACGGCTGGTATCTGAACACGGACGGGACCTTTCACTACGGTCTAACGACTGGCGTGTCGATCGGTCAGACCGAGATCGCGATCCGAGCCGGCCAGCGGCGGACCGAGGATTTCCAGGAGCTGTCACAGCCGTTCTACATGGCGATGGGCGTTGGCGTACGCTTTTAGCGGCGCCCCCCCCCGTAAGCGAGGCCCCACAGTGAGACGTGGGGCCTCGTTCCGCGTCCGAAGGTCAGTGTGTCACCGTCATCGCGTAGCCCGCCAGCGAGTCGCGCAGCACGTTCTGACGGTCGGCAACGTCGAGCACGCGAGCCGTATACGCGCCCGTCGCGCCGGCAGCAGGCACCCGCAGCGTGGCCACGGCGCCAGCAGCAACGTCGCCCAGTACGGCCCCGACGATCGTCGAATCGTTCGCGCGCCGGGTGAACAATCGCAGCGACCCGTTCACGGCGACGATGGTATCGATCGCCGGGCCAGTCACCTGGAACAACACCGCACCGTCGTCGGTGTGCGTTGTGCTCAGCTGCAAGAGTAGGGTGCTGCTACCTCCAGGCGTCCCCGTGCCGGTGGAGTCGGCGGCACAGGCAGCGCTGATCAAAACCACCACGAGCACGAGAAGCCGGCGTGCGTATCTCATCGATTCCTCCCCGCGCGTTGCTGCGCACCCAGATCAGCGGTCGTCTTGATGAACGCCGCGAAATCCCCGACGTCATACCGGCCGTTGCGGTTCCCGAGAGCATCGAGGAGTTGCTCCTCGGCAGCGCTCAGTCCACCGGCGCCGAGCAGGCTTGCGGCCGCGACATCGAGCGAGAAGGGAAACGGCACGAATCCCGCCGGCAGTCCCGGATGCGCGACACCGGCCGGGTTGACCTCAATCAGTTGGCCAAGCTGTGGCTCGGAGGCGAAGAGCCGGGCCACGGTTGCGCCGGTCGCATCGCGCCCGAACGCGACCGCTTGCGGACCGTCCGGCCCTATCGCATAGGGATCGGCGAGCAGCGCTCCGGTCGGATCGAACAGCTTGATGCGGCCGCTGGCGGGGATCGGCGCGTAGATGTTGCCTGTCACGTCGAACGCAAACGCCCAGATCACAGAGCCCTCGGTAAGGACGCGTTGCGGCTCTCCGTTCACAAGCTTCCAAATCTCCGCCCCGTTCGACACGTACGGCTCACCCGACAGACCGATCGCGAGCGGGCCGGGGCCGAAACCACCGATCGAACGGAGGTCGACGCGTGCCTCGAACTGGCCTTGCGCGCTGTAACGCCGCAGCGACTGGTCGAGGAGAGTGGTGAGCCAGATGCGACCGTCGGGACCGACCGCGACCCAGAACGGGGCGCCCGCGTCGGTGATGAAGGGCGCGACCTGTCCTGCCGGCGTGATGCGATACACGTTGCCGTCGATCGACACGACCAACAGGTTGCCGAACGCATCGAACGCCAGGCCTTCGGGAACGGCAATGCCGCTCGCGAAAGTCGAGACGATGCCTGCTGTGGAAATGCGCAGAACGCGACTTCCGGTCACGTCCCCCACGAACAGATCGCCCGTGCTTCCGACGGCGAGCCCCAAGGGGAAGCCCAGACCGCCGGCGCGCACCGTGATCGGGTCGCCGGGCCCCTGCGCAGTCAACCGGACGTTGAGCCGATACGGGAACGGGTTACCACCCGGGTCCGCGATCGTCGAGACGGCGGCGAAGTAGGTGCCCGTCGTGGTGATGGAGAACTGCAGCCGGCTGTCGCGCCCATCTTCGTCGTCGTTGAACGCGAGCTGCGTGACACCGTCGCTCGCGTACAGCGCCAGGAAGGGATCGCTAAAAATGCCGAGCTCCTCGGCGTCGACGTCGAGCTCGATGGCCGTGCCCGCCTGAGCTGTGAAGGCCCAGTAATCGACATCTCCCAACGGGTCGTCGTTGTGCGCACAGACCTCGCCCGATGCCGTGTCGCCGATAGCCGCCGGCGACGCCGTTCCGGGTGCGTCGTTGGGCTCCCGCTCGTTCCCCGCAACGCCACACACGACCGTCCCGAAGTCGATCGAGTACCTGCCCGTGGATCCGGCGAAACCTCTGATCGCGACGTAGTAGCGGTCACTCGTCACGATACGGAAAGAAATGCGGCTATCAAAGCCGTCGAAGTCGTCGTTGAAGCGGAGCAGCGTATTGCCGTCCGGGGCGATAAGAAAGATCTCCGGATCGAGGGGTGAGCCGGCCTCCATTGCCAGAACGTCGACGCTGAGGAACTGGCCGGCGGTCAGATCGAGGAACCAGAAATCCACGTCTCCATCGGGATCGATGAAGCCGCTGGCTTGATCACCCAGGCTCCCGCTGTCCGCCGTTAGGGCCGTGCCATTGGGCTCGTGTTCATTCAGAATCGTGGCAGCTAAGGCAGCAACCGACGCTGCGCTGCGTGACACGCGCGGCAGCGCGGGCTTGCGATTGGGCATGTGCGCGCCGCGCAGGCGTCGCACCTGCTCGGCCCACGATCCCGGCGCGGGCCGCTGGGCCAGGACTGGTGCGGCGACCAACGACGCCAGCACGAGCAGGACGCCGGTTTTCATGGCAACACGACCAGCGTGCCCCGCATGGCCGCTCCATGCACGGCGCAGTCGTACTGATACGTGCCCGCGGTATTGAACGTGACGCCGTGGCTCCTTCCGCCACCCGATTGGATCGCGCTGCTCGTGAAACTGGGCGCCCCGAGGGACCGGACGCTGTGCGACGCCGCGCCCCCGGCCCAGGTCCAGGTGACCCGTGTGCCGGCCGTTACCGTGTCGACGGCGGCGTTCTGAGTACCGTTGTGCGCGCTGCGGAAGAAATCGTTTCCCACGGTGATCTGGCCTGCGGGTCCGCCGCCGTTCCCACCCCCATTGCCGCCGCCGCCGTCGCCGCCGTAGGAGGTGATGCCGCCACATGCCGCCAATGAAACGAAGGCGGCTGCCGCAATCCATGTCAGATGTCGCATACAAGCTCCGTTCTCCGTCGTGAGTTCAGTGAAGCGCGGACGGAGACAATCGTAGCGGGCGCCTGTCGCGAGGATTATCGGACGCGGTGCCGCTCGGGCCGGAGAATGACGGAAAAAACTTGTCGGACGGAGAACTACATCAGGCGATCAGACCGTACCGGGCGGCATAGCGGACCAGATCGCCGTTGGTGTGCATCGCCATCTTTTCGAGGATCCGGGTCCGGTAGGTGCTCACGGTTTTGGCCGAGAGGGCGAGCTCGGTCGCGATCTGCGAGACCGTGAGCCCGCTGCCCAGCCGGCGCATGACCTCGAACTCTCGATCGGAAAGCAGCTCGTGCGGAGCGCGTTCCCCACCGAGATTGAGATGGGTGGCGAGCTGCTCCGCCAGGGTCGGACTGACGTATTTCCCGCCGCGATACACCCGTCGGATCGCCTCCAGCAGCTGATCGGGGGAATGGTCCTTGGTGAGGTAGCCGGAGGCCCCTGCCCGGAGCGCTCGCACCGCCCACTGGTCTTCCGGGTGAACGCTCAAGACGAGGACTCGGATCGATGGGTGCTGCGCGCGCAGATCCCGTAGCGTCTCGAGAAACGATCCGCCCGGCATGGACACGTCGAGCAGTACCAGGTCGGCGGCCGTCCCCTGCAGGCCGGTGAACAGCGCCGCCGCGTCGCCCGCTTCACCCGCGATGACGAGGCCCGGATCCGCTTCCACCATGCGGCGCAGTCCCTGCCGCACGATCGGGTGATCGTCCGCGATGAAGATCCGAATGGCAGAACGGTTCATGGTATGGTCAGCGGGATCGTGACAGTGATCGAGGAGCCCTCGCCCGGCTCGCCGTGAATCATCAGCGTTCCGCCCACTGCCAGCGCCCGCTCCCGCATCCCCACGAGACCCAGCGACCGGAGCCCGCTCAACGTCTGCGGCATGAACCCGATGCCGTTATCCGAGACCGCGAGGATGATGAACCGTTGCAGCCGGCGCACGTTGACGGTGACGCGCGTCGCTTGGGAGTGCCGGATGACGTTGGTGAGCGCCTCCTGAATGATACGGTAGGCATGGCTCACCACCTGCTCGGAGAGCCGGGGGAGCTCATCGACGTGCAGCTCGATCGCGATGCCGGTCCGCTTGGACGTTTCCTGTACGAAGTATTCGAGGGCGGCGTCCAAGCCGAGCGAGTCGAGCACGCTCGGGCGCAGCTCGCTGGCGATGCGGCGCACCATTTCCATCGTTTCATTGATGCGGTCGGTGAGCGACCGGTCGCCGACTTGGAACGCGCCGGAATTGCGACCCGGCCGCGACTCGAGCCACGCGACATCGAGCTTCAGCGCGGTGAGTGCCTGGCCCAACTCGTCGTGGATCTCGCGCGCGATCCGCGTCCGCTCTTCCTCGCGGGTCACCTGGAGACGCGCCGCGAGGGCCCGCAGCTCGGCGCGTGACTGCTCCAATTCCTCGAGGGCGCGGACCCGATCGCTGACGTCGCGCTGAATCCCGAAATGCCCGGTGATGCGGCGCGCGGAGTCGTAGAAGCACATGTACTCACCTTCCACCCACATCGCCGACCCGTCGAGCCGGCGCTCGTTCGTGATGGCGTGCGTGTGCCCGTTGTCGAACAGCGCCCGCCAGCCGCGGCGGCCCGCCGCGATGTCGTGGGGGAAAAAATCACTCGGCGTCATTCCGATCATCTGGTCGGGCCGGGCCCGGTAGTGGGCCGCCATCGCGGCATTGACTTTGGTCATGCGCTGATGCGTGAAGACGTAGTCGAGCACGGCCTCCTTGTCGACGTTCGGTCCCCACTCGATCGGTTGATCGAGCATCATGAAGAAGTACCCGTCCTGGGAATGCTCGAAGAAGGATTCCAGGAGGGCGGTGCTATTGAGATCGGGCATTGGTGCTCCTGGCCCAGAATGGAGAGATGGACAGGGGCCCCGTCAAGCCGGGGCCCCTGGGTCCTACGGTTGTTCAGGGAATCGGATGCGGCTCGCCATACACGAAGTCATCCATCACGACGAGGTCCTTGGCGCCGCCAGCGGTGAAATCGACGCTCGTTGCCGTCAGGGCGGCTTCGCCGCTCGTGATGCGCACCCGCGCCACGATCGGCGTCTCGAACACCGCGCCAGTGAACGACAGCAGCTGCGCGCCATTGTGATTGGGCGCGACGAGCACTGCGATGCGCACGTCATTCGCGTCAAAGAACTCGACCGTGGCGGACCCCGGCCGATCCACGTCCACGAAGACGACGCCAAAGCCCTGGACCACTCCGGGGGCATCGATCCCAACAACCTTGAACTCGATATCGACCTGGTTGCTGCCCACGGGCATGAACAGTTTCTTGGGGGAGAAGAACGTGAACTGGGCCGCGAGGCCGGCGTTGATGCCCGCGAAGCTGGAGCTGTCGACCCGCAAGCCAGTCCCCAGGCTCACGGAGATCGCGCCACGTTTGGAGTTCACGTTGAAGAAGTTCGCCGGAAACGTATCGACGTTGGTCAAGGCAGCAGGAACGCCGTCCCAGTTGATTTCACGCCGGCCGCTGTCGGCGGGCGGTGAGTTGGGTGGATTGAGGACGCCGCCGAGCGCGGCGCGAAACTCGGTCAGCTTGTCGGCGATCGAGACGCTGTCGCCCAGCGTTTCGAACCGGGTAAACGCGGGGGTTGGGGGCGAATTGGTATCGCTGCACCCAGCCAGGACCGCGATGCTCAACAGGCCAGCGTAAAACGTCGGTTTCATGGTGTTCGCTCCGTCGTGAGTGGTGTCGACCGCTTTCGAGGCCAATGCTAGCGTTCGACCGCTCACGGCAGCATCGGAAGGAGCGCCGTTGACGCCCGGAAGTTCGCGGAACGGTAGTGTCAGACGGGGGACTACATCGTGGAACGGCGCGAGCGGAGAAGACGCTAGTTCGTCCTCAGGTACACCCGTCCATCCGCGCTGAAGCGATCGCCGCTTAGCTGGAGCTCGAAGGACATCTGTCCCTGCCGGCCTTTGGTGACCAGCGTGGTACCGATGACGGTATAGGTTCCCTGATCGTTGTTGGCATTCGCCGCGCCCGCGGAGCCGGCCCCGCCGCCGTCCGGCGTCGTCACCATGACCGACGTGGACGATTCCCACGCGTAATTGCCCCGGCCATCGAACGTGACGAACTCCTCGTGACTGCGGGACGCGCCGCCCGTCGCCGACGTGACGCCGTCCGCTTTTCCCGCGTAGTACATCCACTTCCCCGCGAGCGCGGCGACCGCTTGCTGGTTCACCTGCGGCGCCTGTGCCTGCACGCTCGCCGCGACCTCTTCGACAGTGCGGCGCAGCTGATCCATCTGCTCCGGCGTCGTCATGCCGAGCACGGCGAACCCGGTGCCGTGCGGAGTCAGGACGGCTGTGTAGCGGCCCAAGACCTGGCGCCCCATCTGGTCCCTGCTGGCGTAGGTCGCTGTCAATCCGCGCATCCCCGCGATGGCCTGTTGCTGCGGCTGCTCCACCGGCGTACCCTGGAGGTTCATCGATTGATAGAAGCGCCCGAGATCGGCCACCATCTCATCGAAGGTGGAGTAGAGCCCGGTAGCGACGAAGATCGCGCCGGCCTGCGTCGTCGATGCCAGCACGTGCAGGCGGCCGAAGCGCTGGCCTGCCTGCCAGCCAGCGGGCATCGCGTACTGCACGTTCCAACCGGGGAACGACGAACCGCCCGCGCCTGACGCTCCCGCCCCCTGCGCCTGGGCGGTCGTGGCGAACGACATCGCGAACAGCACAGCGAGAAGCGGGTGGCGCATGGGCTCTCCGGAGCTCAGAGGGGACGGCCGTTGTGCAGCAGGGCAGCGGCGGAGGCTAGAGATGCGCTACGGTCCGTGTCCCGTCAATGCTTGTGATATTAGTTTTAGGCAGACCGGCCTAATCCGCCGCGTGAGCACGAGATTTCCGCATTGGACTGCGACGAATATGGACGAAAGAAATCATTACAGTTCCGTCGAATTATCGTCAGGCGGCGCGAATCCCAACCTTGTACTTGGAGAAACCTTGCGAAAGAAGACTCGGTCTCGTCCCGCTCGCCGGCGTGGCATTAGCCGCATCGACCAACCCTCTACGCGCACGCACGGCTGGTTCGTGCGGGCGGGATTCTACACGCGCCCGGACGGAGCGTCCGCACCGCGGCACCGCAAGTTCTTCGGGGACCACACCTACGGTGGCAAGCGGCGCGCCTTGAAAGCGGCGGGCGAGTATCTGGCGATCGTCACGCGGGTCCGTAAGAAGCGGGCGCGCTCGGCGCGGCGCGCCGCCTAACACACGCTTGAAGCTGACGGCGCCATCCTGCTATGGAGGCCATCTGTTTTGTGAAATCGTCCAGCGCGCGCTGCAGCTTAAGCGCATTTCGTTAGGCGGCAGCGAGCCATGACCGTGAGGCAAGTTGCTTGGTTCCTCGTCGCACATGTCGCGCTCGTGGCTGTGGCGATTTGGTTCAACCTCGCCGTCTTGTGCCAGGGTGATGCAAAGTTCAACGGTGGCTGCGGCGGCTTCGGCCTCTACATTCCTCTGTGGGAAATCTTTCTAGCGCCCCTGGCAATCGCCGCGATCCTGCTCGAGATGTGGAGAAAGTCGGAACCGCCGCCCACTTCGCGCCTCCTTGGGTACCTCGCAGGCACTCTAATCGTTGCGGAAGTCGGCTTCCTTCTCATTGACAAGTTCCCGGTATTGCTCACGATTGAGGTCTTGATCATCGCTTTTGAAGCAGTCATGCGCTGTCGAACCACCCAAGGGGGAGGCAGGCGTCCTGCTGCCGCCTAACGGGCGCTTGCAGCTGGCGGGCGCCGCGACAACGTTCTAGTTGTGCGCCAAGGAGCACTCGATGAAGCAGACCACTAGACGGTGCACCAAGTACCGTCGCGCCCGGATCTTAAGCGCATTTCGTTAGGCAGCGTATGGTGACCACGTCTCGCCGCGAGTGGCCCGTGCTTTTTGTCGCAGCCGTTCTCCTGGCGGGCTGCGGCGACTCGGTTGCACCTGGTGGACCTGTAAGCGGTTCGTGGCGCAGCGACACGGTCCTTTCAACCCTCACGACGCTCATTGACGTCCACTTGACTCACCGTGACACCGTGATCGAGGGGCGGGGCGTGTATCAGGGAGACCCGCCCGCGGAAATGGTAGTCATTGGATTCTACTCCTCCACGTCCACTCCGACGCCAGTCATTCTGACGTTCTCAGCGGTAAACACCCTGCCGGCCATTCTGTTCGGGCGTCTCTCGTCAAACGGGGATACGCTCAGCGGCGAGTACCGGTGGGCGTTCGGCGCAGTACCGCCTGATACGGTGGTGTTCGTCCGGTATTGAGTTCTTGGACACGCTGTCTGACATAAACTTTGAAATGCAAACACTGAGTCTCATCCCGCATGACATGTTAGGCGGCAATACTGATTGCTGGAACCTCCAAGATGACCAACCGCCGCACGGTTGCGGACTACATTGCTCGAACCCCGCCAGTAGCTCGGCGCGCGCTGAAGCAACTCCGCACCGCTATCAGATCTGCCGCACCAGGCATAACTGAGCGGATCAGCTATCGAATTCCCACCTTTGACCTCGACGGACGGTACCTTCTTTATATCGCCGCCTTCAAGGAGCATGTGAGCGTCTATCCGGTGACGGCCGCCATGGTTGCGAAGTATGGCAAAGAGATTGCGCGGTTTCGAGCAGGCAGGGGGACGCTAAGATTCTCGCTTAACGCACGGATTCCGATTGGTCTGGTAGCGAAGCTGGCGAAGGTGCGAGTGCAGGAGCGTCGCGCCGAGAGGGGATCCTAAGGCCGCAGCACCGGCTCCAACACTCTCCACACATTCGCCGCCACGACGCGCGCCCCCTCGGCGTTGGGATGGATCCCATCGCCCTGGTTCATCTCCGCCACGCCGCCCACACCCTCGAGCAGGAACGGGATCAGTGCGGCGTCATTCCTGCGCGCCAGGTCCACAAAGAGCTGGCGAAACTCGGCGGTGTAGCGGCTCCCCAGGTTCGGTGGCGCCTGCATCCCGGCGATGACGATCCGGACATCGGGATACCGGGCCCGCGTCCGGTCGATGATCTCCTGAAGGTTGCCACGCGCAGCGACAAGGTCCTGGCCGCGCAACGCGTCGTTCGCCCCAAGCTCGAGCACCAACACCGTGATCGGCTGGCTGAGCAGCCAATCGATGCGGCGCAGACCCGCTGCCGAGGTTTCGCCACTCACGCCTGCGTTCACCACACGGAACGACAGGCCCGCGGAGTCAATCTTGTCCTGAACTAGCGCCGGGTAGGTTTCCTCGGGCTCGAGTCCCAGGCCCGCCGTGAGACTCGTACCGAAGAAGAGCACGACTGGGCGCGAATCCGACAGTGAGTCCGCCCGGCCCGCCCGGACGGCCCCGCCGTCCGCCGCGTTACTCGACCGTTCTTCCTGGTTGCAGGCGAGAGCGCCACATACGAGGAGCGCTAGTAGCCCACGCAGCCCTCCAGGCCCCCCAGGCCCCAAGCCCCAAGCCCCATGCCCTAGTAGT
>DATFEG010000087.1:0-24731 GCA_035251445.1 Gemmatimonadales bacterium
CCGGACGGCGTCCCGCGCGCAACGGGGCGCGGGCGAACTGGCGTCGGAATGAACGGACGGGGCGGCGGTGAGGAAGGCGGCGGCGAATACGACGGCGGCGAAAAAGACGGCGGCGAATAAGACGGCGGCGAGGGGGCGGCCGGAGGCGGCGCAAAGGTCAAGGTCGCGGCTGGAGCGACCGGCTCCGCGGGCTCGGCCGGCAGATCCTTGAACAACGCTGCGGCGCGCTCCTCGAGTGACGGAACCGCTTTCTCCTCTTCCTGCTCGCGTGCCGCGGTCTCGAGCGCCAAGCGGGCGCGCTCAGCCTCGGCGGCTTCGGCCGCTGCGACTTCGGCGGCAGCCGCGTCGGCCGCGGCGACTTCGGCAGCGGTGCGACGGCGTCGCTTGGGACGGGCGTCGGCGCTCACCGGCTCCGGGACCGGTTCGACTGCCTTGGCGGCGCGGCGACGCTTCGGTGGCGCCGTGGGTTGCTTTTGCTTGCGCTTGTCGCGCTCCCAGCGCGCCCGCATCAACGACACCTGCTCGTCTTTGAGCGGCGTCAAATGACTACGCACGAAGATGTCCATCTCCTTGAGCATTCCCATCAACTGCTCGCTGGAGATGCCGAATTCCGCTGCCAGATCATGGATCCGAGTTGTTGCCACGTACTCCTCGCTATCAGCTATCCGCTATCCGCTATCCGCTATCCGCTATCCGCTATCCGCTATCGGCTATCGGCTATCAGGCCACGTGACAGTGCCGCGTCTGTCACACCGACCGCCTGCACCGGCGGTTTTCCCAACGCCGCTCCCAGCTCATCTGCCCCCGGGCCCCGCAGCACCGGGACCTGCTTCGCCTCGGCGAGCCGAGCCACCTTGTCGATCGTCCGCTGGCTGACATCAGCCGCCAGGACCACGCATGCGACCTTTCCCCGCTGCAATGCCGCCCGCACGCCTGCCACGCCAATCACTACGTTGCCCGCCCGGAGACCAAGGCCCAGCAGCCGGACGATTTTCGCGCTCACGCCGTCGTCTTGCCGGCTTCTTCCTCTTCCCCACCGTCCTCGGTCATCTCGTTGAGGAACGCCATCATCTTGTCAGCGAGATCGGGGGTCATGCCTGGTATCTGATCGACTTCTTCGCGCTCGAGGTCGAGAATGTCCTGCAACGTCTTCTTCCCGCCCTGCTCGAGCACCGCCACGAGCTCCGGCGAAAGTCCTTTCATTTCCGAGAGCGCGACTTGCGTGACCGTTTCATCTGGCGGTGGCAAGGGTGCGAACAGTGGACCCTCGCCGCCACGTTCGAGCCACTCACGACTCGAGTACAGATCGACCTTCCAGCCCGTCAGCTCCGACGCCAAACGGACGTTCTGCCCGTTGCGGCCGATCGCAAGGGAGAGCTGGTCTTCATCGACGATGGCCTGAATGGTCTTCGATTCCGGATCGGAAAAAACCCGGGCCACGCGCGCGGGCGCGAGCGACAGCTTGGCGAAGCGCTCCGGGTCCGACGACCAGGGGACGATGTCGATGCGCTCGCCGTTCAGCTCGTTGACGACCGCCTGGACGCGCGACCCCTTGAGCCCCACGCAGGCACCGACCGGATCGATCGAGTCATCACGCGACCACACCGCGATTTTCGTTCGACTGCCCGCCTCGCGGGCAGTCGCGCGAATCTCGACGATCTGCTGCTGAATCTCGGGCACCTCGAGCTTGAACAAGGCTTTCACGAACAGCGGATCGGCACGCGACAGGATCAAGCGCGGGCCTTTGGGGGTCTCCTCGATGCGCTTGAGGACCGCGCGAATCGTGTCGCCCTGGTGAAAATGCTCGCGGTGGTTCTGGTCGCGATACGGAATGATCGCTTCGGCCTCGCGGAACTTGTTCAGCATCACGACGATCTTGCCGCGCTCGATCTGCTGAACCTCACCCGACAGGAGCTCACCAACTTTGTCCGAGAACTCTTCCCGAATGCGCGAACGCTCGCCCTCGCGCACGCGCTGAATGATGCGCTGCTTGGCCGCCTGCACCGCCGTCCGGCCGAAGTCCGAGAACGGGACTTCTTCCTCCAGGACATCGCCGGGCTGAAATTCGGGATCTTCGTAGCGGGCTTCCTCGAGCGAAATCTGGGTGCCCGGATCCTCGACGCTCTCGACCACGGTCTTCAGCACCACGATGCGGATCGATCCTTTTAGCTCGTCAACACCGATCTCGGCCCGCACATTGGGGCCGTATCGCTTCACAAGCGCGGCGTGCAGACCGTCCTTGAGCAGGTCGATGAGCTCGCTGCGCTCGAGCTGTTTGGTGTTGGTCAGCTCTTTGATCGCGGACACTACGTCGGTCGAATTGGCCATCATCTGTCCTCAGTCATCAGTCCTCAGTCATCGGTTGTCGGTGACGCCAAGCGGGCGTCTTTGACGTCCTCCAACCGGAATTCGCGCTCCATGCCGCCCTGTGGCTGGAGCACCACCGTCTCAGTTGTTGGGACCGAGACGATCCGGGCCCGTACCCGCCCCATCCCCGCCAACTTCACGTTCACATCGCGACCCACAAAGCGAGCCCAGTGACGGTGCCATTTCACGGGCCGCTCGATGCCTGGACTGGAAACCTCGAGCATGTAGCGGGTGCCCACCGGACCATCGGCGTCCAGCCACTGCTCCAGCGCCCGGCTGACACGGGTACAGTCCTCGACCGTGACGTTTCGTGGCGGACAGTCGATTCGGACTTGAACGAGCGGCCGGTTCGGCGTACCGCCGATGCGAAGGTCGGCAAGATCGAATCCCAGCGCTTCGAGCCGGGTCCGAAACGCCTCGACGAGACTCTCAGTGAGCATAAAAAAAAGCGCGGGCCGAACTTCGCCCGCATCACGTGGGGGAATGTAGCCGGGGGCCTTACGGTGTCAACCTAGCGGCCTGCCGAGATAAGCGACCATGCGGCCGTCCCGCCCTCCCGAGGCGCGATGGGAAAAGAACCGGTCCCGCTCTTCGGCAGAGCACCAGGGAGAGCTCGAGATCTCTTGAATGCCGAGCGCTCGTGCCTGCTGAGTGAGCGCGGCCCGAAGATCGAGCTTGGCGGTCCCACTCAGCCCAAAGCGCGCGGCAACCTCAGGGCCCACTTCATAACACTCCCCGCAAATACCAACCCCGCAATGCATTACAATGTCGCCCGCCTTGGCAAACGCGCGCCGCTGGAGGAGCTCGACCCCCCTCGTGAGTGTGCCCGCGGCCGTGCCCCGCCAGCCGGCGTGGACGATGGCGATCGCACCGGTTTGCGGAACCGCCAGGTAGACGGGGATGCAATCGGCGACGGTGACGGTGAGCAACACCCCGCGCTCGGCGGTGGCGTGCCCGTCGAAGCCGTCGAGAATGAGCCACCCCTCCGGCAGCGCCTCGTGCCAGCAAACCTCGATACCATGGACTTGATAGCTGAGTACGATGGTCCGGAACTGTGGAGCGAACGCCGCGCGAAAGGCGCGCCAGCGGCCCATGACCTGTCCGACCGGCTCATCACTCCAGAGGCCGAGGCTCAGCGGGCGTGTCGTAACGCCCGCAATCAAGCCGAAGCGCTCAGCCCAGTCGGTCAGCTCGAGGCGCGGGACGGCAGCATCGCCGACGGTCGTCAGCGTCCCTCGCGTCGTTCAAGCTGCGCCCCCAAGGCTTTCAAGCGGTCGTCGATTCGTTCGTAGCCGCGCTCGATTTGCCCGATATTGTAGATCACTGAGTCGCCTTGAGCAGCGAGCGCCGCCAGCACCATCGCCATCCCCGCGCGAATGTCCGGACTCTCGAGCACCTGACCGCGCAGGGGTGACGGCCCCGAGATCACGGCGCGATGCGGATCGCACAGCACGATGCGCGCGCCCATGCCGATCAGCTTGTCCACGAAAAACATCCGCGATTCGAACAGTTTCTCGAAAACCAGGAGCAACCCTTCGCATTGGGTCGCGACCACGATCGCGATGGACATGAGGTCGGCCGGGAACGCCGGCCAGGGACCGTCTTCCAGCTTCGGCACGTGGCCGCCGAGATCGGGGCGGATGCGGCGTTCCTGACCGGCGTCCACGATGAGCTTCACGCCGTCGATGCGCGGCCGCACGCCCAAACGTTCGAATGCGAGGAGTGTGGACCGCAGGTCCTCCGCGCGGACCCCGTCGATCGTGACCGCCCCGCCGGTGACCGCGGCCAGTCCAATGAATGAGCCGATCTCGATGTGATCGGGACCGACCGTGTGCCCTGCCCCGCCCCCGCGAAGCGGCCGGCCGCCCTCGATGGTCAATGCATTGCTGCCGATCCCGTCGATTGCGGCGCCCAGCGCGACGAGAAAACGGGCAAGATCCTGCACGTGAGGCTCCGACGCGGCATTGCGCAGCACGGTTGTGCCCTCCGCGCTCACGGCCGCCATCAGGGCGTTCTCGGTGCCGGTGACACTCGGCTCGTCGAGGAAAATGTCAGCGCCCTTGAGTTTTCCCTCGAGTTTGTACGCGTCCCCCACGCTCACTTCCGCGCCCAGCTGCTCGAGCGCGAGAAAGTGTGTGTCGACCCGGCGCCGGCCGATGACATCGCCGCCGGGAGGCGGCAACGTCACGCGGCCGAACCGGGCCAGCATGGGTCCCGCGAGCAGAATCGATGCTCTGATCTCCTTGCACAGAGTAGGATCGAGCGGCCGCGGCTCGGCGCGGGACGTGTCGATAACCACCGTGTTCGTGCCGTCCCACTGCACCGTCGCTCCCACGTGCTGCAGCAGCGCGAGGAGCGTCTCGACATCACGAATGCGGGGAACGTTGTCGATGCGGCAGGGACCGTCGGCGAGCAGGGTTGCCGCGAGAATTGGGAGAGCCGCGTTCTTGTTGCCGGCCGGGCGGATGGTACCCGTCAACGGGCGCCCCCCCGTGACACGGAACGACGGTGGCATAGGTCGCCCAAGCTACCGGCACGCTTGCGCCTGCGTCAAGCGCGCGCGAACGTTGGCCCTCGTGCATCCTCTGCTCGCGCTGGCCCTCGTCGTCGTGGCCGGCATCGGCGTGACGCGACTGTCGCGCCCACAGCTGCGACCTCCAGCATGGCTTCACGATATCGGCGCGACCGGCGCGCCGTTTCTGCTGCTCGGTTTGGCTGTCGGGCCCGGACTCGGCGTGATCGACGCTGCCGGCCTGCGTCTGCTCGAGCCGCTCGTCACGCTCGGGATCGGATGGGCCGGCGCGCTGTTTGGCGCGCGGCTGGAGTGGCGGATGGTGCGCCGGATCTCGCTTCGCACGTGGATTGTCGGTGCCACGCTCGCGATACCCGTACTGCTGACGACTACCGCGTTGGCATTGATTCTGGCCCGCGGGATGCCCTCCCTCGCGCAATCGTGGGGGCGTCCATCCCTTGCGGTCGCCCTCGCCATAGGAGGGGCACTGACGACGGCGGCGTCACACGGAGGGCGTCTCGGCCGTCTCGGCCGTCGCAACGCGCTGCTCGATACGGCATTCGGCGCCGGGGCCGTCGCGCTCGCGCTCGCGGTGTATCAACCGCACCTTGCTGTCCGGAGTCTCATGCTGACGCTGATCGGGGCCGCTCTTCTCGGTGGACTGTTTGTCGGCGCGGCTCGCCAGCTCTTCATCCACGAAGCCCGTGACGCGGTTATCGCGACGTTCGCCATCATTCTCGCCGGTGCCGGCTTCAGTTATGCTGCGCGACTGTCGCCGTTCGTTGTTTGCGGGCTGGCGACTGCTGTCTTCATGAGTTTCGCGCCCCCGTTGGTGCGTCATGCCGTGGCCGGGTCGCTGACTCGGTGGGAACACACGCTCTATGCCGTGCTCCTAATTGTTGCGGGTGCTCTGCTCCGACCGATCAGCCCGTGGGTAGTAGTGGCAGCACCCGCGCTCGCGCTGGTCAGGCTGTCCGTTCGGTGGGTGACCGTACGCTTCGGCCTCGATCAAGTCGATCCGGTGTGGCGGTCGCTGCCCTTTGCCCCACCACGGGAATTCGCGCACTCGGCCGTGCGCCAGGGCGCCAGTGCGGTGGCGTTGGCGGCCGGGTTCGATCTCGTGCGAGGGGCGCCGGGCGCGGTGATGGTCACGATACTGCTGAGCGTGATGGCCGCCGAGGCGCTCGCGACCCGGACCCCGTTGACAGCTTCACCGCGCCAAGCAGAGGTTTCGTAATGCTACCGACCTGGGTCGGCGTTGTATCCGCGGTGAGTCTGATGATCATCGCGCTCGCTGCCCTCTTCGGGGCCGTGGCGATCGTGATGGCTGCGCTCGGGGTCCGCGCCGCGCTCAAGGCGTTGAGGAACTTCGGAGGACCGGCCATCGCCGACGTCCGCCTGCTCATCACCAACATCAAAACGGAAGCCGATGCGCTCGTGGGCGCGTCGCGCGATATCCGGCACCGCATCGTGCGCGCGGCCGATGCCGCCGAGGAGCGACTGACCGCATTGGACTCGGTGGCTGAAGTGATGCAGGACGAGCTCGAGGACGCCGCGGTGGACGCGGCCGCCACTATGCGGGAGGTGCGGCGTGGCCTTTCCGTGTGGCGCTGGAGCAGCAAGCTGCTGAAGCGCAAGAAACGACCGTGAAGCGACTGGCTGTCGTGGTGGGGCTCGCCCTGCTTGCCCTGGTCGTTTTCCCTGGCGTGGCGCACGCCTGGACGCCAGGGACGCACATCTTCCTCGGCGAAGCGGTGCTCGCGAATCTCCACCAACTCCCCACTGCTATTACCGACTTGTTGCGCGCCTTTCCCTACGACTTCCTGTACGGGAACATCGCCGCTGATACCTCGATGGCGAAGAAGTACGCGCCGGTCGGCCGGCATTGTCACGCCTGGCATGTCGGGCAAGAGATCTTCGATCTCGCACCTAGCGATCCGCTGCGCGCCTTTGGACTCGGGTATCTGTCGCATCTCGCGGCCGATACGATCGCGCACAACTTCTTCGTGCCGCGGCAACTCGTGCTGACCTCGAGCACCGCGGCGCTTGGCCATTCGTACTGGGAGAGCCGGTTCGAGACGCATCTGGGAGACGCGTACGCGCGCGAGGCCCGCGACATCATCATGAAGGATCACGCCGCCAGCGACGAACACCTCGACGGCATCCTCTCCCCGACCCTCTTCAGCGTGCGCACGAATCGCCGGTTGTTCCGCGGGATGGTGCATCTCACCGAAAGTCAGAGCTGGCAGTGGGTGTTTCAAGTGATCGCGGGGACCAGCCGCTGGGACCTCGCCGACTCCGACATCGAACGCCACATGGCTGTGGCGTTCGAGTACGTCATGGAAACGCTTGGCGCAGACGCCGGCGACGCCGCAGCGCGGCGCCTGGACCCGGCCGGTGAAAAAGCACTGGGGATCGCGAAGCGGATGCGGCGCCAGGCGCTGCGCGAGGGTGGGCGTCACGAACCCGAGCGAGTCGAGGAAACCGCCGAGCAACATTTCGGATTGCCGACGCCATCACTCGTGTACTGGAAGCAGTCGCGCTCGCAGCGGCCCTGGCGAGAGAGCTGATGGACTTAGCTGCCTTTGGGCTGCGCCCGGAGCATGGCCGGAGCGGCTCGCGCTTGACCACGCCGATGCCATCCTCTAGTCTCAACCCATGAACTACCAGGATCGTATCACCATCGAGCCGGGGAAGCGCGGCGGCAAGCCGTGCATTCGCGGCTTGCGAATCACCGTCTATGATGTGCTCGACTATCTCGCGTCCGGGATGAGCGACGATCAAATCCTCCGGGATTTCCCGGACCTGACGCGCGAGGACATCCGTGCCAGCATCGCCTTCGCCGCCGATCGGGAGCGTCGGCTGATGTTTGCTTCAGGGGAGTAGACGGCGGCGTCGGTGCGGCTGCTGTTTGATCAGAATCTCGCGGCGAGCCTGGTGCAGCGGCTCGCCGATTTGTATCCGGGGTCGCAACACGTGCGGGAGGTCGAGCTCGGGTCGGCCGATGACGCGGTGGTGTGGGCGTACGCCGCTGAGCACGGCTTCACCATCGTTTCCAAGGACGCTGATTTTCATCAGCTCAGCTTTCTACGGGGCGCGCCGCCGAAGGCTATCTGGATCCGCCGGGGCAATTGCTCAACGGACGACGTCGAGGACATCCTGCGCGGGCGTCACGCCGAGATGGTCGGATTCGACGAGTCGGCCGACGCGGCGTTCCTGATCATCGACTGACGCACGAGACGACGCGGGCGGCCCGGCGCGAGCAGGGTGCGTGGGCCGGCGCGCACACTCTAATCAGTATCCGCCCAGTGCACCGGAGGTTATTTGGCCTTCGCCGCTCGCTGGTGTCGGCTGAGTCTAAACTGACGCGCTCGAGCACTACGGGTCTTCCGGAGCTCATCCCTTGACGTGCCTGCTGCCCAGCCAACCTTAACGATGGCGCTCGCGGCGCACAGGGCGGGATGCGGCGTCAGGCGCTGCGCGAGGGTGGGCGTCACGAACCCGCGCGTGTCGAGGAAACCGCCGAGCAACATTTTGGATTGCCGAAGCCATCGCTCGTGTACTGGGAGCAGTCGCGCTCGCAGCGGCCCTGGCGAGAGAGCTCATGGGAGCCCCGGCTGGGCGGTCTTACGAGGAGGCTCTGAGCACCCAATAGGTGTCAGGTGTCTGGTGTCAGGCCCATCACCCTAGTCGCAATGGCATTGATTTCCATTGCCGCGCATCCTGGATGAAACGATCGGCGATGCCGGCCATTGACGCGAATTTGTGGCGAGACCATGCGGGCTTAGGCCACGCGCGAAGCGCTTCGAGAGGTGTGAGCTTACACGTCGCGCAACAGGCTTGCGACGTTCACTTCCATCGCGCGCCCCTTCGCCATATCGGCGGGATGCCACCGCACCACGCGATCCTCGGGAACCGCACGCCGACCGTCGCTGCCCGAAACCTCGACCAACCGCCGCTCGAGATCGACTAGCCACACTTCGGCGACTCCGACGCGAAGGTAGGCTTCGACCTTGTAATCGCGATCGTAGTACCGCGAGGACGGACTCAACACTTCGACGGCTAACCACCACCCCGAGATGTCCGTCCATTTTGTCCCCGGGCGGAATGCGGACGGGAACACGAGCACGTCCGGTTCGAGATGGAGACTGGGAGCAACCTCGATTTCACCCGGAGTCACCACGTATGCCGGACCCGGATCGCCGACGTACGCCTGCAAGAGAGACGTCAGCCGGACGATGACGACTTGATGGTCCGACGCAGGTGCCGGCGTCACGAGCAGCATCCCCGCGACGAGCTCGTACCGGTTGCCGTCATCGGGGAAGCCGCGCACCTGGTCCACGGTATACGTGGGGAGTGGAATCGGCATAGCCATAATGTGCCGCCTCGGCAGGGGTCGCAGCAATCCGGCATCTGCCAGACTGCGTGACATCCGAGCTAAAGGGTTAACCGCTTATACGCGCCGCGCGGCGAAAAACTCCTGATGAACTTCGCGCATCTGCAGGTCGCCTGCTGCGCGAGCGGCTAACGGAGCTCGATCAGGAAGCCTCGGCGCCCGGGCTCAAGAAGCTGCAGAAGGCGTCCACATCGCCGCTCTGAGCGTCCTCAAGTGAGTCTCGGATGGGCGTCGAGCGACCTCGGGTGTGTTTCGTTGGGCCAACGATCGACGTCGAAGCCTTTCCGGCCTACATGGTGGCGCCACGGGATGACATTGTGACGTCTCGGATGCCCTCCGTTGCGGAACCGGGGAACATTGTTCCACGTCAGACCGCCTTCGAAGAAACTCGGATGTCCATCGCTGACTGGTCGGAGGACGCCGCGCGACGTCAGATCGACGTCGAAGCAGCGCGGGCGCAATCCGTTTTATAATCGATCGACTGCGTGACGCTCACGATGTCCTTAGTGTAGGACACGCCGCTCGACGATCTTCGATCGTTGACCGCGATTCGTCGTGGAACGATTTAAGCAATCCTCCATGTGCGTCGGGGCACGGCATTTGGGACCGTGCCGGACAGCAGGATTGTCTGTTCATGGAGGATTTATGAACAAGGTGTTGCGGAGGCGGCTAGAAATGGCCGAGCGGGTCCGGGATTTTCTGCGGGCCCATCAGACGGACGGTGTAGGACAAGGCCTCGGGCTGGCGAAGCTCGAGGAGCTGCTGACGCGGGCGCAGGCGCTGGCGGCGCAGCAGCGGGTTGGGGTGGCGATGTCGCGACGGGCCACCAAGCAGCGCAACGCGGTCCGGCGGGTGCTGCAGGGGAAGATCCTGAAGTACCTGCGAGTGGTCGGACGCGTCGCTGCGAAGCAGAACGGCGAGCTGGCGAATCAGTTCCCGCTGCCGGCCGCCAATTCCACGACCGAGGCGTTGCTCACCGCCGCGCGGGCGACGTTGGAGAAGGCGACGGCACAGAAGGACGTGCTGGTCGCGCTCGGGATGTCGCAAAAGGTGTTGGACGAGCTTGCCGCCGCATTGGGCGAGTTCGACACGACACTCGAGGCGACGCGCGCGGGCCGGCGCGACCATGTCGGCGCGAGCGCGGATCTCGAGGCCCTCGGCCTGGAGATCGCCGAGCAGGTGAAGTTGCTGGACGGCGTGGTGCAGTACCGGTTCGGCGATGATGCCGAGCTGATGGGCGCGTGGGCCAGCGTCCGCAATGTGGTGGCCCCGTCCAAGCCCAAGGAGCAGCGGACACCGGGTGAGGGCGACAGCAGGCCCAAGGCGGCATGATGTTCTCGCCGCTGGCAAACGTACGAGGCGCGGTGGGTTATCGACTTGCCGCGCCTCGTTGTTCGCCCGCCGGCATCGAATACATCAGGGACCAGCGGCGGCGCGCCGAACGTCGCTCAGCAGGCGCGTCATTCCCTCTCGGCCAGGGACTTGGGCAAACTCGGCGACCCAGTGGTCGATGTAGCGCCAGTCGAACCGATCCTGGCGACGGAGCACTCCGGCGACATCCTCGAGCGTGGTCGCGCGGCAAAGAGCTTATGAATGATCAGGTCCTCGGCGCTCGCGAAAGGGACCGGTTCTCCTCCCAAATCCACGTGCACGGCGCGGCCAATCGCCTGACGTTCGTACGGCGTCGTCGAAAAGATGAAGTCGACGCGCAATCCAGTTGGTGCGTGCCGTGCCGGGAGCACGAATGTCTCCCGCACGAACGCCTCGAGCTGGTCCGGCAGCGGCTGCAGATCGAGATTCGCATAGCGAGCGACGGCGGCGATAAACGACGACTGTTCAGGCGCGGGGCGGGAGGCCATTCACCGCGCGGGCAATGGCAAGATCGGGTTCCAGATCTTCCCGCCAATCGTCGCCCGAGGCCGCGCTCGCGACGGCACGGGCCTCAGCCCAGAGGGCGCTGAACAACGCGAGCGCGTCGGCATATGACCACTGCCGAAACGCCTCGCGCCCGTAACGCGCCTCGAATTCGGCAAGACGGCGGGTGGACTCGATCATGCTCCAATATACCGTGCTCAGGGACGGCGGTGCTCCAGGGGAGGATGCTGAAGTACACGCGTATAGTCGGACGCGTCGCAGCGAAGCAGAACGGCGAGCTGGCGAATCAGTTCCCGCTGCCGGCCGGCCATTCTACGACCGAGGCGTTGCTCACCGCCGCGTGGGCGACGTTGGAGAAGGCGACGGCGCAGAAGGAGGTGCTGATCGCGCTCGGGATGTCGCAAAAGGTGTTGGACGAGCTTGCTGCCGCATTGGGCGAGTTCGACAAGACACTCGAGGCCACGCGTGCGGGGCGGCGCGACCACCCTTCGCTTCGCTCAGGGCAGGTCGTCGGTGCGAGCGCGGATCTCGAGGCCCTCGGCCTGGAGATCGCCGAGCAGGTGAAGTTGCTGGACGGCGTGGTGCAGTACCGGTTCGGCGATGATGCCGAGCTGATGGGCGCGTGGGCCAGCGTCCGCAATGTGGTGGGTCCGTCCAAGCCCAAGGAGCAGACACCGGGTGAGGGCGGCAGCACCCTTCGCGAGGCTCAGGGCAGGCCGCCCAAGGCGGCATGATGTTCTCGCTGCCGGCTAATCGACGGGGCGCGGTTGGCTTGTTTTCTTAAACGCGCCTCGTTCGGTCGCACCTCGTCTTAACAAGCTTCAATGGTCCAGGCCAGTTCAGATCGTCAGAATCAGCGCATCCGCCTCAAAGTATCACCTCGATGCAGTTCCTTCCGGGACCTGCCTATGACGCGGCGTGAGTCTCCCTGACTCGCACGGGCGCGGCCATAAAGGTTCAGGGGAATTCCTTCCATCCTCCACCCCGAACGTACAGGTAAACGCCAAGAACACAGAATAGAAGCATCAAGCCCACGTACGTCACAACAGACAGTCTGTCTTCTAAGAAAAACTTGACAGGGAGAAGAGTGCCTAATGCCGTGATGCCCAGCAATCGCATCCTGGCCCGCCGAGCAAAGTCAGACCTGTCGGAGCCCAGACGCCACAAGGCCGCAACAACAAAGGCGATGCCAATTATGAGCGCAACCGTTACCCACGACTGCCACGTCGTCATATGAGTATCCCGCCGGTTTAGTTTAGCAAGCAACCGATCGCTTCGCCGATCTCCATGCCCATCCCCAAATATGGGACAAACTTCAAGGCGTTGTACCACCATGGCATGTCGTCATAGATTGTTTGGCCCACCTGAGCTCCAGTTAACGCCGCGCCGACGAACCCCTGTGCATTTGCTCGGAGAAATGCACTCCCTGCTCGCTGGTTAAATCGCTCCCCAACCCCCGGCATCCCGTTCTTGAAAGCGTAAACCGCTGTTCGTCTCTCCGCACTACTGGTAATCACACCTAGAGCACCCTTAACAATACCGACCTGCGCCACCTGCGCTGCGACGGAGATGGCAGCCTCGCCTATTTCTCCCTTGCAAGCGGTCCACCGGTCGGCGGGCTGTTGGGGATACCCGCCCGGGGGCTGGAAAATCGGGGAATTGGGGTCACCCGGCTCGGGCAACGGAGGCGGGTTGCCGCCGCATGAGCCAAAGTACGCGCACGGTGGTGGTGGCGGTGGTGGGTCGCCGTTACCTGGAGCGCATATCTCAATCGGGTCAAGGGTAATGGTGTCCCCCGCTGCAGTCGCCATGGGCGGTGCCATCTCAGCGCATTCCTCGAGCCCGCTCGGATCGCGCCTGTTGATGGGATCATTGCCCGCGTACGCGTAGAGGTTGAGCCCTCCTTGGATTCCAATGGGATCTTCGCTGAGGAAGCGACCGAGCTCGGGGTCATAATACCGAGCCTGCATATGGTAAAGCCCTGTGGGTTGGTCGTACTCCATGCTCCCCATTCGAAACCGAGTTACCACACCGGTGTCGGTGCCAATCTGTCCCCACGCGGTGGGAACATACCTCTTGCGTAGGGTCCCGCCTGACAGGTCGGCAATACCGCGCACAGTCCCAACCACTGGGTCGCTTAGGACGATGCCCGTCCAGGACGGTGACTGAACCTGGCGGATCACGAGCAGGCGATCCGATCCGGCGTGGTACCCATACTCCCGCTTCAAAGCATGGGTGCCAGTTACATCAAGTATCACTTGGTCGCCGCTGTACACATACCGCTCAGTGGTGCCGTCGGCCGCTGTGTTGGCGATACGGCGGCCCATGGCATCGTACTTATACGACGCGATCAGTTGGCCACCGTTGCGAAGTTCTGTGAGACGGCCGAGAGCATCCCAAGCGTATGTATAGGATGGTGTGCCACCTGGGCCGATCTTGGAGATTAGTGCACCATTCGCATCGTATCCGAGCGTGTAGCCGCGAAAGGAGACCACTCGGTTGCCGGTTCCGATTGTTGCATTCGCCGAAGGATCGATTCGGTTCCCGCTGGAATCGTAGGCGTAGGCCGGCGTTCCGAACGTGTGCGTCCAAGGGTCCCAATCGGTTCCGTATTCGGTCCTGCACACTGTCGAGAGAATCTGATCACATGCGTCGATCAAGCGGCCGCTGGCGTCATAGGTATACCATCGAGCGCCGGCGGCTTTCCGGAACTCGTAGCGAAGCCTGCTCTGGGCGTCATAGGCCGCTGCGCCACCAAAAAGAGTATCGATCCCCGCGACATTAAAAGTGTCTACGGTCACTCTGTGTGTACTGTCGCGGATCGCCAAACGCCTCCAGTTCCCCGACTGGCCTGGTTTGTAAATCACAGTGTCGCTGAGTAACTCTCCGCTTCTCTTGAACGCAATGCACGCTGAAGCTGAGCAGAGTGTGTCCAGCGCGCCGCTGGTGGCGCTATACCGGTATTTCGTTAGGTTGCCACCGGTCGGTGCCGAGCGATCGGTCAGTCGGTCGCGAATGTCATAGGTATATGAGAGCTGATAGGCGACACCGCCAAGCATCGCTTGCCGCGCGGCCGCGAGTCGGCCCGCCTGATCGAACGCCATGGAGTCGCGCTGATTCGTATTCCACGCCACGGTCCAGCGGCCCGCGGGTTCATACTTGAAAGAGTCGACCGGGAAGTCAGGACCTGATCGCGAGGTGAGGCGGCCCATGAGATCGTAGGTCATTGTGATCACGTCACCGCGACGCGTGCGAATCGTCCGGATGTTGCCGGCTTCATCGTACTTAAGGGTATCCGCCTTGGTGGAGTCGCCGAGGTCATGCCGTGCGACAAGCATCCCCAGTGCGTTATAGCTGAACTTGTAGGTTTGGCCCTTGGGGTCGATCACGCGATCGAGCGTTGTTGCGCCATAAGTCAACCGCGTGATCTGCCCGAGCGGATCTTTGACCACGGTGCGCCGGTTGATGGCATCGTACTGATAAACGTATGGACCGGCCCCGGACGCCGCCGACGCCCACGCACTGTCGACGCGCCCCACGGCGTCGTAGTGCACGCGAGAAAGGTCACGTGCGTTACCGACCTCACGGAGGTTGCCCCAAACGTTGTCGTATTTCATCCGCGTAAAATGTTGGCCACCGTCTAGCACGAGAGTGTCACGACCGAAGGCGTCCGGCCGGTGGACCGAGTAGACGTAAGCTTTGTTCGCGCCGTAGACCGAATCCAGCGCACCGACAGGACCGTTCGCACCTGTGTGATAAACAAAGTCTCTCTGCGTCACGTCACCTGAGATTCGGGTTATGCGGGCGCTGGCATTGTATGTGTACGTGATCGTGCGGCCGGACGTGGAGTCTTTCATCTGACACACCAGATAGCCGCAGTCCGTAAAACCAACGACGTAAGAGACTCGGGTGATGTGCCCGTTTGGCTCCGTCGTCACGAGAGCGCGCCCCAAGGTATCACGGGTGATAATGGTCGCTTCACCGTAAGGCCCGATCGCCTTTGTCGGAGATCCGAAGCGATCCAGCGTTGTCCGAACTGTGTCATTGACTGGTCCGATCGAAAGTGCGTACAGCGTGTCCGGCCGTACGGCGACCTTTTTGGTCGTGGTGTCAGTGCCTGCTCGCTCGGGCTGCCAAACGATGCGTTCCGGTGCCCGAACTATCGTCCGCGGTCTGACGTTGGCGCCTGTATACGTCTGGATTGCCGGCGCGTAGCTCGTGTCCTTAAGCCGCAGGGCGTCGTAGGTGAAGTTTGTCACGGCGCCGGCGCGGTCGGTGATCGATGTAAGAAGATTGTTGCCATCATACCCGAGGTTCGTTGCGATGTTGTCAGGATCCGTGACGCGCGTGAGCCGCCCTGTCCCGTCGACAGTGTAACCGGTGACCCGTCCGGCGGGGTCGGTCACCGACAGGACCTTCCCGTTCAGGTGTGCGAGCGTGAGCGTCTTGCCCATCGGGTCCCGGATCTGCGTCAATAAGGTATCGGTCCATATGAACGTGGTCGTGTCGGCGAACGCCCCGAATGCTCGAGCCATACGCCCGTTGCTCGTGAAGTCCACGATGGACCCGTCCAGGTGCTTCCGGCGATAGATGACACCAAGCACCGGATCCGTGAGCTTAATGAGCGTCGATGATTCCCCAGCCGGGCTTGTAAACGTGCTACAGGTCGGGCACTGCCCGTTATTGTCAAAGAAGACAGCCGAGCCGTCTCCCTCGGTCACGAGTACCGAGTAGCTGCCGGGCATCGTCCGAACCCGCTGCAGGCCGACGATGTCGACGCCATTGCCGAAGGAACTTCCCGTCTGGTCAACCACGAGAACGCGTGTCGTCACCGTGTTGCTTAGGTTCCCGGACGACAGAAGTGATGTGACGGTGACCGTGACGTTGTGCCAACCAGTGCCCAGCTCATTCGCTTGAGCATCGAAGGCAACTGCCAACCGCAGAGGTGTCGTGGTGGCAGGTGTGTAGTACACATATTGCGTGTCGTTTAGAAGCTTGAGAAGCGTGTTATCACTTGCCCGGCGCACCTGCACGGAGTAGGCCGTTGGCGAGTACCCAGGTTGATTGCTGACATCAAGAAAGATGACGGGTGTCGGCTTTACCGTTGAACTGTTGTACGCGATGGTTACCGACCGCGCCTCGCCGAGCGAGAAGTACGGCGGCGTCGAATGTGCGAACACCACGTCGAAGCTTCCCAGCCGGCTCCCCGAGTTATGTGGAGCAAGCGAAATCACGGGATTGGGTGGTGGTGGTGGTGGCGGTGGTGGTGGCGGCACGATACCCGTATAGGTCGCCGACACTGATGCGGTCCCGTAGGCGTCCGTGGCTTGCCCTGTGACGGTGTTAGCTCCCTCGGCGATCGTAATCGGGAAATCGCCAGACTGAAAATCCGCACAGCTGGGATTGGAACCCGGTTGCGTGGACCCAATCGGACTACCATTTAACCAGACGCTGCCCCACGCATCGAAGAAGCTCGAGAGACTGCAGAATTCGATGTGGACAGTCACTTGCGTGCCGACGTCGTAGGTCCCGCTGCTGGGCGAAATTGTTCCGTATGGCGGGCTCTGCGCTGTCGCGGTTCTGGTCAAGAGAACGGAACTGAGCACCATTACGAGGAGAATGGTCCAGGGAGCCGCATAACGCTCCGTCGACGGGGCGACAGCAGCTTGCGAGCAAGCAGCTAACACGGCAGACTCCGGCAAAGGTTCGCCCGAGTCTAGGGCACGCGCCATGCCGCTCCGCCACGCTGGGCCGAGTACGTCAGGACAACGACTTAACGATCAGATCAGACTTTCGGAGGGTCGAGCGTACCATGAGGTACGCGAACGTTCGCGTACGCGTGGTACTTTCGGAGCGCACGAAGGGTGACGCCGGCTCGGCGCAACTGGCGAAAGAGCGTGGTGCGGCCGATCCGGCGCGCGCGCGCAATGCGTCCGGCGTTCCAGCCGCATGATTCACACAGGGCAACAAGATCCTCCCTTGTGAAGGCTTCCAGGCTGTCGAACTCGACGTGGCCGTTCGCGACTCGTGCGGATAGCGTCCCTAATCGGATCGCGTCCCGAATAGCATTCGGCGGGAGCGTACCGTTGCCGACCAAGCATCCCGCTCGCTCGATCGCGTCACGCAGCTCCCGCACGTTGCCCGGCCACCAATGGTTCGTGAGCACTGCAAGAGTCCCCGGTTCCAATACGTGGCCGCGCTTTGCCGCGAAGTGACGCGCCAGTGGAATCACGTCGTCGGGCCGGTCGGCCAGGGGCGGGAGCTCGATCACGACACCCGCAACACGCCTATAGAGATCCGGCCTGAATGTGCCGCCGGCGATGCGCTCGTGGATATCATCCTGGACCGCCCCCACAACCCGCACGTCGATGTAGCGCTCCGTTTCCTCGCCCAGGCGCTGGACCTCACCCGTGTCCAGGGCGCGCAGGAGTTTTGCCTGCCCGTCCAGCGACAACGAGAGCAGTTCATCGAGGAACAGTGTGCCGCCATCGGCACATTCAACGTGGCCACGATGTTGCTTCACCGCTCCCGAAAAAGCTCCTCGATCGTACCCGAACAGCAACCCGTCGGCCATGTCGCGCGGCAGGACACCGCAGTTGACGGCCACAAACCTTCCGCGCCGCCCGCTCCGCGCGTGAATGTGACGTGCGACCAACTCCTTCCCCGTGCCAGTGGCTCCAACGATCAGCATCGAAAGGGCGGTGGGCGCGTATCGCTCGATCAACTCGTGGGCCCGCCGGATTGCCATCGACTGTCCGATAATCGGCCCGAGCTCCGGCGGTCCTTTCACCGGCCACCCCCCGACGGCAACCGCGGCACCGTCACACTATCCGCATCCGCATCGGTTCTGAGAATCCTCGGAGTCAAAAACAGATACAGCTCTGTCCGGCTAGCCTTCCGATTCGCGCGCCCGAATAAGCCACCGAGGAGCGGAATGCCGGAGAGAATCGGGACCCCCCCCTGCGTCACGTCCTTCTGCTGATCGCGCAAGCCGCCGATCACGATCGTCTGACCGTTCCGGACCAGCACGCGCGTCACCGCTTCGCGTGTGGAGATGACCGGCGCATCAAACTGCACCTCGCTCGTCGCCTGATTGATCTCCTGCTGAATCAGCAGCGACACGTAGCCATCCTGATTGATTGTCGGTCGAACGGTGAGCTTGGTGCCAACGTCACGGTACTGGATGACCTGATCGCGCTGCGCGATATCTGTCGGGAGGCTCCGGCTTACCTGCACGAATGGCCGCTGGGAACCGACCAGGAACCGCGCCTCCTGATTGTTCGAAGCCAATAACACGGGCCGAGAGATGATTTCTACCTCTCCTCGGCTCGCGGCCGCCCGAATCGTCGCGTCGATATTGGCGCGGCCGAGATTCATCAACGTGATCACCAGATCGCCGAGCCCGCCGCCGAACACCTGTCCACCCGCCGTCCCATCGCCTTTGTCCACAGACTGTGGAGGGACGAACAGATCCATGCCCAGCGAAAATGAGCGATCGTGGCGCGCTTCGACGATCAGCACCTCGATCAACACCTGCAACGGCCGAATATCGAGCTGGTCCACCGCCTCCTTGATCACGTCGAAGTCGGCCTCGGAGGCGCGGACCAGCAGCGAATTGGTCAATTCATCCGGAACGATCGTCACCGACCCCACAAGCGACGATTGCCGAATAGCTGGTTGGCCTGGCTGCGCCGGCGCGCCCGCCGGCGGTACCACATTGCGCCGCAACTCGTCCGACAACGTCCCGGTGGACAAGCCGCCCTGGCCCGAGAACGCGCCAGTACCGCCGAACAGTTGATTCACCGTGGCCGCTACATCGGATGCTCGAGCGTGACGAAGCCGGATGACAAACAATTGTACCGGGCCCGAATCGGGCGACGCCCCTCGCGCAGGTCGTTGCTCCTGCGGCTGTCGTGGTCCCACGCGATAGAAAGCCGAATCCTCGACGAACTCCAGGTTCTGTGACTCGAGGAGTCCTCGCAACAACGACCGCAATGTCGCGCGATCCACGGGCCCCGGTGTTTCGAGCGTCACCCGCACCGGCTGGATGGGTCCGATGAGAACGGGCTTGGGCAAGTACCGGCCGATGGCCTGGATGACGGCGCGGATGTCAGTCTCGATGAACCGCACAGAGACGCTGTCGTTGATGAACCGCACCGCCGTCGTATCCTGCGCAGCGGCGGTCGTAGCGGCTATCCACAGCATGAGCGTTAACGCCGCCGCATTACCTCGCCGCCGCCTTATTTCGCCGCCGCCGCATCTCGCCGCCCTCAGTTTTTCCATGGCTCCCGCACCTCCAACACCCACGTCGTGTCCATGCCGGTAATGACCACTCGCCCGCCGCCCATTTTCTTGATCGCCAGCCCGCCGATGATGTCCCCAACGCGAACGACACGCGCACCTTCGACACCGGGGAGCCCCTCGATCACGGCAGAAGCCATCGCGCCATCCGTGACGCCCACGAGCACCAGAGCGGGACGTGGCGGTGGGGGTGCGAGTTGCTGGGCGAGTCGCAGTGGATCGTAGGCGGGCAGCGCGGGCCGACGGCCGACGCGGAACGGATCGCGGAACGCGATGGCGGCCACCGAATCGGCGGAAATCTTTGGCGCTCGGTTCACCGCACTTTTCGTGACCGCGGAGTCAGCCACTGGAGGAAGCCTGATCTGCACGACCGGCCAGGCAGCGAGCCGCACTAGGGCGATCAATCCCAGGCACCCCGCGGCAAGCAACGCCAAGCGCACCGACTTGGTGTTCACGTTTCCCGCTTCCCCCCTCGCTGCGCTCGGGGCAGGCTGTTTCCCGTTTCCCGAGGCTTGATATACCACCCGCTGACGGTGACTTCGATCTTCAGGATCTCCGGCCCGCGCTCGGCCGTCAACGCTCCTGGAGCCTCAACGTGGAGCATGTCCAGCTCCACGACTTCGTCGCTCGCATCGATGCTTTTGAGCAATGCGACGAGCCCGCGCACGTCGCTCTCGAGCACCGCGTGGACCCGAACGCGCCCCAGTCGACCCTCTCCTGCAGAATCGGGGCGTGGATCGATCCGCTCGACGCGCGCCGGTGCGCGCGAAGCGGCCAGGTTCATGAGACCCGAAAGATCGGCGCCTGCTTCCGCCGGGCTCGATCCTGAAAGCAGCCGCGGTGCCAACGCCACCAGCGCCTGCGAGAGCGTCGCCGCAGAATCGCGCAGCGCGGAGAGCGACGCCATCTCGTCGCGTGCCCGTGCCAGCAATGCCGATCGCTCACGCAACACCGCATAGCCGCTCCTCTCTTGCCGTACTGCCCATGGCATTGCGCGGAGCAGGAACACGGCCGCGCCGATCGCGAACACCCCGCGCATCAGCGCGCGGCGATCGCGGGACGTCATGGAGTGCTCGCGCCGAAGATGATGGTGAACCGTTCCCATTCACGACCAGGCGTCGCTTCGCGTACGACCGCGCCGTCGAGCCGCGGATTGGGAACGGCATGATTTCGTTCGAATGCGGCCAGCACGTCGGCGGCGCGGCGGGCCGAGCCTGCAACGATCCCGGTCCCGTCAGCCCGCCAGGTGTACGACGTCACGACCGCCGAGTCCGGGACCGCGGCATTGATACGCGCGAGCGCGGCAAGCGCCTGCCCACGCGCCTGGCGCGCATTCGCAAGTCCAACGACCATGGCTTCGGCCGTCCGCATCTCGCGTTTGACATCGCGCAAGGCGTTGAGTGGGGCCTCCGCGGCTGCGAGCTCCCGGTCTACCTGGCTTGCCTCGATGGTGAGGCGCAGCGCCAAGGACGCTGCGGCCAACAGCCAGATGCCACACACCGCCACAACGAGGCGCATGAATGCGCGACGGCGTGCGCCGGCTCGTACCGCCCTCTCGCCTGATGGCAGGAGCTGTAATTCTGAGGACACGCCCGCGGCAGTGATGCTTTCGACGATAAGCCCCGCCTGCGTCGCCCCCGTGAGCACCGCGAGCACCAGCGGTTCTGCGACCGCGGCGGCTTGGGTTACTCGTGACTGACCGTTCGCTACCCAGATCGCGTCGGTGACGAGCGATGCGCCATTTCGCCGGAAGAAGCGGCCTGCCTGGTTGGCGACGAGTGCCGTCAGGTCTCGCCCACGAACCGGTGGCAAATCTGTGAGGGTGCGAGTCTGTGCCGGCGGACGTTCGATGGTGACCTTGAGCCGCCGGCAGCGCTCGGCCGGTGCAGCCGCGAGCCGCGCGATGACCTCGGTCAGATCGGCGTTGGTTTCGTACACTGCCTCGGCGGCCCAGACTGCCACACCAGCGTGCACCGCCTCGGCGCGAACCTTGGCGTCGCCGATGACCAGCTGCAGCACGGGGGCACGCCCGAGCTTCATTCGCTCTCCCGCCGGATCACAGCGAGGCGCCCCGGCACCGGCACCACCGTCAACGTGGTTCGCGCGACGAGGAAGTAGGGCGGACCGCGCACGCCTCCTTCGAGTGTCGCGATGAGCTGCGGAGGAGCAAACACCGCGGCCCTCACGAACTCCGCGTAGCTGCTAAGAAAAACAGCACGGGAGGGCTGTGACAGCGCGCCGGCAAGCTCGTCGGCATTGCTGAGGACGCGAGTCGATCGGCGAGACATGACGATGACAACGGACTCTTCGGTCATCCCGGGCAGGAGTCGCAAAACTTGCGGGGGTGCCGCGTTGACGTTGATGACGCCCGCGCCCCGAGTGGTGACGAACGGCGACAGCCGGTCGATCGCGCCCGAATCAAGGCCGTGGATCTGGCGCAGGTCGTAAATGGGCGCCTGTTTTCTACGCATGATGACAGAGTCGGCGAGATTGCTTTGAACACCGACCGAGGTGAACAGTTGTACCAGCGCCTCCCTATCGACGGTGTTGAGATTCACTTTCGCGGCGGGATCCTCAAGCCACGCGCGGCACCAGGTGCCCCGCCCCAAGTCAACCGGCGCAAGTTCCTGGATGGTCGGCGTCACCGCAAAACGAGCGGCCAGAATCTCACCGCAGGCGTCGCGCGCCCACTCCGCGCGGGCGAGAAGAATCCGATTCCGGGTCGTCTCGCTGCCGATGCGCGCGACGAGCACCCCGGCGCCGGTGACGGCCGTCAGCGCGGTCACTACCCACAGCACGGCGAGCAACGCGAACCCCCGCCGATTCATCCCCGCTCCCGCACCAGAAAGAGCAACGTGTCCACGCATGCCGCATCCCGCTTCCCGCAGCCCGCTATGCGAAGCCGAACGGCGAGTGGCGCGCTCACCGGTGAGATCCATTCCATCACCCATTTGCTGTCCGCTCCCGGCTCGAGCAGGTAATCGAACGCGACGTTGCTGACACCGTCAGCAAGACGCAGTTGGTCGCCTGCCCCTCCGGTTGTGCCGATCAGCGTCGAGCCATCGAGCTGCACTGTCGTCGGTTTCTGCTCAAACCAGCCTCCCGACGTCAGCTGCCAAGACCCGAACGACGCGCGCTCACGCCGCCCCTCGAACGGTGGTTCGAGCGAGAGGAATGTGGCCTTGAGCCAGCGGCGCGCGTTGACGCTGCGGTCGAGGCTCTCGCGTGCGACCGCGACCGCTCTCGATCCGCCCGCGACGCCGGTGAAGATCCGGTGTGCCGCGATGACAACCATGGTTGCGATCGTGAGGGCAACCACAACCTCGAGCAGCGTGAACCCGGCGACGAAATACGGCGGCGAGATAATGCGGCGGCGTGGTGATACGGCGGCGTGGTGATACGGCGGCGAGCACGGACACGACAGTGTTGCCCTCATCGAGTCTCCTCGCGTCGATATACCACTGTGACGAGGTCCTCGACCTGTGGCGATTCGCGCTGTAGCAAGGCAATCCGATAGAGTGTCTTCTCGGGTCTTTGCACGTCGACGATGAACTCACCGACGACGCGACGGCCGATGCGCTGGTCGAGCTCGTTGCGGCGTAGCAGGGTAAGCGCCGCGAGCAAACGCTCTTCAGTGGCCAGGGTCGACTCGCGCAGACGCGCATCACGCTCACCGCGCAGTCCCGCGCCCACCAACTCGACGAGCGCAATTCCGGCCGTTGCCAGGATCGCGAGGGCGGTCAGCACCTCGAGCAGTGCCACGCCTCGGTCATTTCGCATCGAGAGCTCCGGTCAGCGGATCGACATTCGGCCCGATCGCGCGGCCATCGGGAAGAAACAGTACGTGGTGCGTGGTGCGTGGTGCCCCTGCGTGGATAGCTTCGGCGCGAGCGTGGCGCAGCTCTCTCACGAGTTCGGATTCTCCTGACGGCTTGAGTGTCGCCAATGCCAGCCCACTTACACCAAGTATGAGACCGAGCACGGTCAGAACCACGAGGAGCTCGACCAGCGTGATCCCCCACGCACTACGCACCACGCACCACGGACGCATTTCAGTAACGCACGACGTACGCATCAGACCGGCCGGAGCGAGTAGACCGCTTGCAAAAGCGCCGCCGCCGTGAAGGCCACGAGACCGCCGAACGCGACGATCAACGCGGGCTCGAGCAGGGTGACGAGGGTGCGGAGTCCCCGCTCGGCTTCCTGAGCGGCGATGTTGCCGGCGCTCAGTGCCATTTCCGCCACTCTGCCACTCGATTCGCCGACCACCACCAGTTGCAGGGCGGTAGGGCTGAGCGCCGCTTCGCGTTCGAGCGCCGCTGCAAGCGCCGAACCCTGTACCACTCGCTCGCGACTCCTCGTAATCCGCTCCGCAATAGCCAGATCCCCCGCCGCTTCACGCGCCGCATCGAGCGCCGGCAGCAAGGGCATGCCGGCGCGGAGCATGCCGCCAAGGGCGCGCATCACGCGCGCAGTGGCGAGCGCATGCCGCACTTTGCCGATGAGCGGGAGCTTGAGCAGTGCAGCCTCGACCCGTTTGCGTCCGGCGGGTCGTCGGATCCAATCGATCCCGGCCCAGGTGAGCGCGACAGACATGAGGAGAAACGGGATCCAGAGCCGCGATACGAGCTCGGAGATGCCAAGCAACACTCGGGTCGCCGCGGGCAATTGTTGTCCCAGGTCGCCGAGGATCGCGGCAAAGCGTGGGACCACGACCGTGGTAATGACGAGAACGGATGCGAGCCCCGCTCCGGCGAGCAGAAGCGGGTATGTGAGCGCATGACGCACGCGGGCTATCAGATCGGCTTCCTGCTCGAGATGGGCTGCCACCTGCTCGAGCGCCGAGCCGAGTTGGCTGCCGCGCTCGCCTGCACGGACCATGCCGATCACGAGGTTCGGGACAACGCCCCGCCCGACGGTGAGCGCACTTGCTAATCCAGCGCCTTCACGCAGTCGTTGCCGGGCCGCCGCGAGCGTGTCCCGCAACGGGCGGGAGGCGAGCGGCTCCGTCGCCGCCACCGCGCGCTCGAGGGGCACGCCCGATGACACGAGCGCCGCGATGCCACGAAAGACGATCGCCAAATCGCGCCGGCTCGCGGCAGGGCGATGGTCCTCCGCGACGGGCGACACGGTAATCGCGAACAGCCCCCGGCTCGCCAGGGTCGCTGAAGCCTGCCCGTGGTTCTCGGCCTCGATTGCGCCAGTAACGATGGCCCCGTCCTGACGCGCTGCTCGGTAGGCGTAAGCGCTCACGGTGTACCCGTCCCCCGTCCCCCTTCC
>DATFEG010000018.1:0-7861 GCA_035251445.1 Gemmatimonadales bacterium
CATCCGGCATTTTCGTGGTGATCGCCAATGCCTGGATGAATGCACCGACGGGTTTCACGCTGGGCGACGGCAGGTTTATCGCTATCGACCCAATTGCGGCGATGGGCACGCCCGCCGCGTTCCCGCAGACCCTGCACATGACGCTCGCCGCGTACGCTGCGACGGGATTTGCGGTAGCCGGGATTCATGCCTTCCTGTTGCTCAAGGGACACACGAGTGCTTTCAACCGGCGAGCGTTGACCATCGGATTGATCGTCGGCGCGCCCTCCGCGGTGCTCCAGCCGCTGTCCGGTGACATCGCGGCGCGGTTCGTGGCCCATCGCCAGCCGGTGAAGCTCGCCGCGATGGAGGCGGTCTATGAGACACGGGCGGGTGCGCCGCTCAAGTTGGCACCCGGGATCGAGATTCCATACGCGCTTTCACTGCTTGCATTCCACGATCCACATGCAGTGGTGCAGGGACTCGATCAGGTGCCGCGCGACGAATGGCCGAACGTTCCGTTCGTGCATCTCTCGTTCAATGTGATGGTCGCGCTCGGGACGTATCTGGCGCTCGTCGGTCTTTGGGCAGGGTGGTTGGCGTTGCGCAAGCACGATCTGGCGTCGCGGCGCCGGTTCCTGTGGGCCGTCGCCATCGCGACACCGTGCGGCTTCATTGCGACGGAGGCCGGCTGGATGGTCACCGAGCTCGGCCGGCAGCCGTGGACCATCTACGGCATTCTCAAGACGGCGGATGCGGTGACGCCGATGCCCGGACTCGTCGTCCCGTTCATCGCGATCACACTGGTTTACTGCGCGCTCGCCGTGATCGTGGTGCGGCTGCTCTACCGGCAGATCGTTCAATGAGTCTGGCCGAGAGTCTCGCTGCGACGATCCTGGTCTCGCTGACGGCCTATGCACTGCTAGCCGGCGCTGATTTCGGCGGCGGCGTGTGGGACCTCGTTGCCTCCGGGCCCCGCAAGGAGCAGCAGCGGCGCCTTGTAGCGCAGGCGATCGCTCCGGTGTGGGAAGCGAATCATGTCTGGTTGATTCTCGCGATCGTGATGCTCTTCACGTGTTTTCCCGCCGCCTTCGCCCGCCTCGCGATCGCCCTGCACGTTCCTCTGACACTTATGCTGATCGGGATCGTGCTCCGTGGCTCGACGTTCATGTTTCAGAGCTACGGCGGTGGCGGCCGGCGTGTGTTCGCGTACGCGAGTCTCGTAACGCCTGTCCTCTTGGGCGTGGCGGTGGGCGCGATCGCCTCTGGGGCGACCAGTGTTCCAGCGGGAGTCACGTTCGTGGAAGGGTATGTCCGTCCGTGGTTGACGGCCTTCGCCCTCGCGATGGGTCTGTTCGCGCTGGCCTGCTTCGCATTCCTGGCGGCCGTGTATCTCACGGTCGAGGCGCGCGATCGGGAGCTGCAAGAGGACTTTCGGCGCCGGGCGCTCCTTGCCGGCATCATCGTCGCGGCCAACGCCGGGGTCGGCCTGCTTCTTTCCCCTCAAGCGCCGCTGGTGGAGCGGGGGTTGCTGGCGACGACGTGGGCGGCCCTACTGCATCTGTTGACCGGCGTCGCGGCGCTGGTCGCATTTGGCGCGCTCTTGCGGCGCCGTTATCGCGTCGCACGCGTCGCGGCCGCCGCGCAGGTCGCGCTGATCCTCTGGGGTTGGGGATTCTCGCAGTATCCCTACCTGCTGCCGCCCGATCTCACCATCGCCGACGCGGCGGCGCCGCGCGTAACGCTCGAGCTCGCGCTCATCGCTCTGATCGGGGGTGCGATCGTTCTATTTCCGTCGCTGTTTTATCTCTTCAAAGTCTTCAAGGGCCGGTCCGCAGCCGGCTAAATGCCCATGAACGACTGAATCATCGTTCGGATGAGCCAGAGTGCGAACCATGCAACCAGCGGGCTGATATCCAGCGCGCCGAGCGGCGGCACGATTCGGCGGATGGGCTCGACGATCCAGTCGGTGAGGATGTAAGCCGGTCGGAGCCACGGCGAATAGCGGTGCAGACCAAACCACGACGCGATCACGCGCACGAGCAGAGCGAAACTGACGATTCGGTACACCAGGTCCACGATCAGGGAGATCGTCGCGCGCGGCCCGCTGACCGCCGCGGCCTGCGCGCTCTCGAACGTGGTCATCAGCCAACCGAGAAGCGACACGAGCACGATCCCGGCAATAGCGGTGGTGACGATCAGCCACCCGCCGGCGTGCGCGGGATTGCCGCCCATGCGGACGATGCGACGCTCGAGCGGCCGCAGGATCGAGTCCGTCGACGACCGGAGACCGCGTCCCAGCGCGCTGAACGGCGAGACACGGCGCGTTCTCACCAGCCACGAGCCCAGTGCAACCAGGGCAGAGAGCGCGACGACGGCGAATACGACATAGCGAACAACAGTGAAGAATGGAGGCATGAAGTAACTTAATCGCCATGCGAAGGCTTCTTTTGGTCGCGGCCTTGCCGCTTGGATTGGCCTGCGCGGCGAGTATGCCGCGCTCTCGTGTAGTGTTGATCTCGGTCGATGGGCTCTGGGCGCGCGATCTGCAACGTGCCGAATCTGCGGGCGCTCGGTTGCCGGTGCTCGATTCATTGCGCCGGGAGGGCGTCTGGGCGGATGGAGTGATCGGTTCGCTCCCGAGTGTGACCTATCCTTCACATACGACGATCGTCACCGGCGTCCCGCCCGCGCGGCACGGAGTCTACGGGAACGGGGTCTTTACGCCGCCAACGACGAAGCTGGCCTATCCTCTCTCGTACTGGGAGAGTGCGGAGATCCGCGTGCCAACGCTATTCGATGCTGCGCATGCCAAAGGGCTGCGGGTGGCCGCGGTGTTCTGGCCCGTTTCGGCGCACGACTCCAGCGTCGACTACAACATCCCGGACGCATGGGATCCACGACCGGGCGGCCGCACGCAGCTCGCTGCCCTGCGGACGTTGGGCACGCCGTGGCTACTCGACTCGCTCGGCGCGCCCGCCGAGGGAGAGCCGAACGATTCGATGCGCGCAGCCTGGACTGCGGGAATCATTCGTCGCTGGAATCCCGATCTTGTCGCGCTCCACGTCCTGGACCTGGATGGCGCAAAGCACGACTACGGACCCTGGAACGACTCGGTCGTGTCTGCCTTACGCGGTGTGGACCGCGGAATCGACATCGTACTGGCAGCGGTCCGAGCGACGGGAGCCGATCGCCCAACCACGGTCATTGTGACTTCCGATCATGGTTTCCTGCCGTATCGCCAGCAATTTCGGCCCGGCGTGTTACTGGCGCGCGCAGGTCTCATTAGCGTCGATACGGCTAGCCGTGACGTTCGATCGTGGGATGCAGCCGTGCAGGTGAACGGGGGCAGCGTGATGATCATGCCTCGCGACTCGACCGACCGCACGTTGGCGGCGCGTGTCCGCGGGGCGATTCCCGACTCGCTCGTTGGGCCTCCGGAAGACGGCCGGGCGCGACCGATCCGGGCGGTCTGGCCGCGCGACACCATCGCCATGCTGGGTGGCGATCCGCGGGCGATTTGGGGACTCGATCTGAATGAAGGGACGTACGCCGTATCGGGATACACCGGCGCACTCTTCACCCAACGTGCTGGAGGCGGCCACGGGCAGGATCCGCGGCGGCCCGAGCTTCATGCCTTCTTCGTGATGTCGGGTCCCGGAATTGAACGCGGCAGCTCGCGTCCGCTGCTGCGGCAGACAGAGATCGCGGGGATTGTGGGGCGGCTACTCGGACTGTCTGGATTCTAGGTGGATTCTAGGAGCTTTTCCCGTAGGCGGCTTCGACAATCCTATCCTGCTCCGCCTTGTGCGCCGCCGGGTAGCCTTCGGCCGGACTGGAGCGCTCGGGTCGTGAGACATCGGTCAGCGCCACACGCTCCGGCAGCACGTCCCGGATCTTTGGCAACACGAACTTCCGCCCGCCCATGTTGCGCGGCTCTTCCTGCACCCAGACGATTTCCTTGAGGTTGGGATAGCGGCGCGCGTAGTCGCCGATTTCCGAACCGGGGAAGGGATATAGCAGCTCTACGCGTCCGATCGCGACGTGCGGTGTCTCTTCGCGCCGAGCTGACTGGACGATGTCGTAGTAAATCTTCCCGCTGCACAGGATCAGGCGCGTAATTTTTTCCGGCCAGGTCCGGACCTTGTCCCAGAGTACACTGCGGAATTTGCCCAGGACGAGATCGTCGAGCTGCGACGACGCCGCGGGAAGCCGCAGCAGGCTCTTTGGCGTCATCACGACGAGCGGGCGAATCTCTGCATGGCGTGCCTGACGACGCAGCAGATGGAAGTACTGCGCGGGCGTGGTGCAATTCGCCACGCGAATGTTGCCCTCGGCGCCGAGCGCGAGGAAGCGTTCCAGCCGCGCGCTCGAGTGCTCGGGTCCCTGGCCCTCGTAGCCGTGCGGCAAGAGGAGCGTGAGCCGCGACGTCTCGCCCCACTTCGCCAATCCGGCAATCAGGAATTGGTCGATGGGCACCTCGGCGCCGTTTGCGAAGTCGCCGAATTGTGCTTCCCACAACACCAGCGTGTTCTCCGCCTCGACCGCGTAGCCATACTCGAAACCGAGGCAGGCGTATTCTGAGAGCGGACTGTTGTGCAGCTCGAACGAGCTTCGCGCGTCGGGGAGATTCTGAATCGGCGCGTGGCGCTGGCCGGTTTTGACGTCGTGCAGCACGAGATGGCGCTGGCTGAACGTCCCGCGCTCCGTATCCTGTCCGGTCAGGCGAATCGGCGTTCCCTCGGTCAGCAGCGCGGCGAACGCGAGCGCCTCCGCGTGCGCCCATTCGATGCCTTCCGGTGAGGTCAATGCATCCCGGCGGCGCTCGAGCTGCTTCAGCAGCTTGGGGTGCACTGCGAACCCCTCCGGTACCGCCAGCAGCTCTGCGTTGAGCTTCTTCAACAGCTCCGGCGCCACCCGGGTGTCCGGTTCGGCTGCGCTCTCTTTCTTGATCCGCTGGGGCTCGTCCGCGCGCTGACCCGCTTTTACCGCTTGCTGTATCTCGGCCAGCCGCTGATATGCCGCTTCGGTGTCGGCCTGCGCGCGCGCGGCGTCGATCACCCCTTCACGGGCCAGCTGCTCCGCGTACTTCTGCCGCACGGTCCGGGTCTGTTTGATCCGCTCGTACATCATCGGCTGCGTATATGCCGGCTCGTCCGCTTCGTTATGGCCATACCGGCGGTACCCGACGAGGTCGATGACGAAGTCGCCGTGGAATTTCTCGCGATACATCATCCCGAGACGCACAGCCGCGAGACATGCTTCGGGATCGTCGGCGTTCACGTGCACGATCGGCGCGTCGAAACCCTTCGCGAGGTCGCTCGAATAGTCGGTGGAGCGGCCCTCGCGCGGATCGGTCGTGAAACCAACCTGATTGTTGAGAATGAGGTGAATCGTGCCGCCCGTGGTATAGCCGCGCAGCCGGGCCAGATTGAACGTCTCGGCCACGACGCCCTGACCCGCGAATGCGGCATCGCCATGGAGCAGGACGGGGAGGGCGACGTTTCCGTCGTGTCGCGGGGTGCGGCCGGTGCGGGTGGTCTGGTTGGCACGCGCGCGGCCTTCCACGACAGGATTCACCGACTCGAGATGGCTGGGATTGGGCGAAAGAGTGACGGCGACCTCTTTGCCGTCCGCGGTGCGATAAGTCCCTTCCGCGCCGTGGTGATACTTCACATCACCGGTCCCGGCATTCCAGCCTTCGGATTCCGCTGTCTCTTCGCGACGCCCACCCTCGAACTCTGCCAGGATGGTCTCATACGGGACGTTCACGACGTGCGCCAGGACATTGAGCCGTCCCCGATGCGCCATCCCGATGACGGCTTTGCGCGTGCCGTGCGCGGCGGCAAGCTCCATCGTGAAATCGAGCATCGGCACGGTCATGTCGAGGCCCTCGATGGAAAACCGCTTCTGCCCCAGGTACGCCTTGTGGAGGAAGCGCTCGAACGTGTCGACCGCGGTCAGACGCCCCAGCAGTTGCCGCTTGCCATCGGCCGATAGCGGACGGCGGTGCTGACCAGATTCGATCACCTGGCGCAACCACACCCGTTCGTCGTGACTGGCTATGTGCTCGACCTCGTAGGCGATGGTGCCGCAGTACGTCGTGCGCAGCTGCGGCAGGGCTTCGGCGAGCGTCTTTCCGGGGACGTAGATGCGCAAGACGTCAGCGGGAATTCGGGCCATTATCTCAGGCGTCAGCCCCAGTCGCTCGACGTCGAGCGAGGGGTCGCCGGGCGGCTCACCGCCGAGGGGATCGAGTCGTGCGGCTAAGTGCCCGAAGTTGCGGTGCGCTCGAACGAGTGCGTACGCTGCTGCGACATACTTGAGGTCCTCGATGCCAGGAGCTGGGAGTTGGGAGTTGGGAGTTGGGGGTGCCGGGCTGGGCTCTGGCGCCGGAGCAGTCCTAGCTCCCAATTCCTGACTCCCAACTCCTTTTCCTTCCAGGCTCTCCTTCACCAGTTCGTAGAACCGCTCCTCTCCCTGCAGCAGCGAGTCCAGGGTGCGCAGAAACATCCCGGATTCGGCGCCCTGGATGATCCGATGGTCGTACGTACTCGTGATCGTGATGAGCTTCGCACCGGCGATGTCGCGGATGGTGCCCGTCGCGATGATCGAGCCCTGGCCCTTCATCAGCCGCGGCACTGAAGCCACCGTGCCGAGCGTGCCGGGGTTGGTCAGCTGAATCGTCCCGCCCGCAAAGTCGTCCGGCATGAGCCGGTTCGTGCGCGCCTTTTCAACGAGTGTCTCGTAGGCGGCATGAAAAGCGGCGAAGTCCATCGACTCGGCATGCTTGATCACGGGGACGACCAGCGCGCGGCTGCCGTCCTTCTTCTCGATGTCGACGGCCAAGCCCAGCCCGATCGCCCCGGGGTCGACGCGATGCGGTTTTCCCTCGATCTCCTGGAAAACGTGAGTCATGACCGGGAAGCGCTTTGCCGCCTGCACGATGGCGTAGCCGATGAGATGCGTGAACGAGACCTTTTTGCCGCTCGAGGCGAGCTGCGCGTTGAGTGCTTTGCGCCGGGTGTCGAGCGTCGTGGCCGGAATGTCGCGGAACGAGGTGGCCGTCGGGACGGTCAACGAATCCGTCATGTTGGCGACGAGGCGGGCGGCGGGACCCGTGATGGCGGTTGCCCCTGGAGGAGCTGGGAGTTTGGAGCTGGGAGTTGGGGGCGTTGGAGCAGGTGTCGCAGGCTGCCGCGCTGTCGTAACGTCCCCAACTCCCAACTCCTGACTCCCAACTCCTCTAATGATCGGGAGCTCAGTGAGCCTTCCGTTATCGAACAGCTCTCGCCACTCCGCGCCCACCGCCGACGGGTCGCGCAGGTACTCCTCGTACATGACCTGTACGAACGCAGCGTTGTGCGTACCGAAGACGAATTCGCTCACGCGCTAGAATCTACAAGGTATCTTATCTCGAAGTATGTCACCGCTCACGCTTCCGCTTCTCCTCCTGGCCGTGCAAGCCTCTGATTCCGGAAGTCTTCGAAGCCGCGTTGCGGCGCGCATCGCACAGGCGCCTGCGCGCGCGGTCGGTGTGTATTACCGGGATCTGACCACCGGCGACTCCCTAACCGTCGGGTCGGCCGTGCGGTTCCACGCTGCCAGCACGATGAAAATCCCGGTCATGATTCAGTTGTTCCGAGACCGGGATGCCGGCCTACTGTCGCTCGACGATTCCATCACGGTCACGAACACATTTCGCTCGATCGTGGACAGCTCGCCCTATCAACTCGACGTTACGGACGACTCCGATTCGACGCTGTACAAGCGGCTCGGACAGCGCGCGTCCCTCAGGGAGCTGATCGAGCTGATGGAAACGGTGTCGAGCAATCTCGCCACCAACGTGTTGATCGCGCGCGTCGGCGCCGGGCGTGCCAAC
>DATFEG010000029.1:0-3952 GCA_035251445.1 Gemmatimonadales bacterium
ATCCCTCCGGTGTACTTCGTCGCGCTGGCGGTTGACTCGACGAACCGTGTGTCGCTCGCCCATGCGACGTCGGGCGCCTTGCGCGTCACAACGATCAAGCTGGATTCGCCATAGCAACTCCAATCACCGCAATACGCTAGGCGACGGTTGTCGGGCTGTGGTTTCGGGATATATTCGGGTGTAGATGACGGTACGAAAGCCCCGGCCACCACGGCGCCCGCCTCAGCCAGCTCCTCGGCCTTCCAGCATCTCCTGCCCCGAGTGTGGAGCGCAGACCGCGCCGCAATCCGGCTGTCTCGTGTGCGTGCACTGTGGCTGGGCGCGCTGTGGCTGACGACGGACGGCCTGACGGCCCGACGGCCGGACGGCCCGCTCACAACCGACAACTGCCGCTTCTACCGGCCGACCGGCCGTCAGGCCGTCCGCCCGTCGTCTTGGATGAGCGCCTTCGCGGCACTCGCTTCGTTTCAATCACTCCGCAGCGTGTGCTCAATCCCCCCAGCGCGACCGGCATGGACTACTGGTCGCTCAATCCGTACGTCGGCTGCGAGTTCGGCTGCAGTTACTGCTACGCCCGCTACACGCATCGCTATGTCGTCGAGCGCGCGCATGACGCTGGGAAGCTGACCGACGCTGAGTTTGCGGATTATCGTGGCGCGCACGGCTGGGAGGCATTCGAAAACCGCATCTTCGTAAAGGAGCAAGTGGTCGGTGCCCTCGAGGCCGATCTCAAGCGCGTGCCGATGGGGGAGTGCATCGTCATCGGTACGGCTACGGATCCGTACCAGCCGGCCGAGCGGCGATTTCGTGTCACGCGGGCGGTGCTGCAGCGGCTGACGCGGTGCGAGGGCCTGTCGTTCGGCATCATCACGAAGAGCCCGCTGATTACACGCGACTGCGATCTGCTGGTACGACTCCAGGAGCACAATGAGCTCCAGGTTCACGTCTCCCTCATTACGGCGGAGGCGGCGTTAGCTCGCAAGCTCGAGGCGCGGTCACCGGTGCCGGGCGCGCGGCTCCGAGCGCTGAGTAGGCTGGTGGACGCAGGTGTGAATGCGGGGCTCATCGTAGCGCCGGTGTTGCCGGGAATTACCGACGACATCGCGCATCTGGATACGCTGTTCGCGGCGGCACGCGAAGCCGGCGCGCGATTCGTTCACGCGGGAGCGCTGCGGTTGTACGCGGCGGTACGTGATCGCTTTCTACCGATCTTAGGGGAGCATTTCCCCGAGCTCGTGGCGCGCTACCAGCGCGCGTATGCGCGCCAGGCCGGCGCGCCGAAGGAATACGCGCGCGCGCTGTCGCGCCGCATCGAAAGGCTGCGTCGGAAGCATGGATTCAAGAACCACACCGGGATGATCGATCGCTACCGGGCGCCCAAGTTACCGGTACAGGGCGAACTGGAGCTGCGAGGAAGTTTGCTCTAGTTCACTCGGTTGCTTTCTCCATCCACTCGCGGGCGACTGCTCGAATCGTCCCCGGCGCGTTGCCTTCCGCCCGGTTGTTCGCCAGGATGAATGCCTCAACCCGCCGCCGGTGCGCCTGCGTCACCAGCCGCACCAAATCCTGCCGCAAGCTCGGCAGAACCTCCTGGACGCGATCGTACGGCTGGAACTGCTTCACTGCATCCGCGTAGCGGCGGCCCGGCTTCAGTAGCGCGCGCGCCACGGTGAAATCGGTCGTGAACGTCCACGTGAGATCGAGCTGCTCACCGATCGACGGCATCTCCGTCCACGAGTTGAAGACATGCGCGACGCGGTTTCGCTTCAGGACTTCCCCGTGCAGGTCGGTCAGCAGCTCGGCATTGCGCAGCTCGACGGCGTAACGAAAGTCCCGCGGCAGCGCGCCCAGAAAATCATCCAGCTGATCGGCCCATTGCAGCGGATCGGGGAGATCTTTTCCCCGCATCGCTTGAAACTCAAATACAAACGGGCCCGCATGGTCGCGGAACACGCGGGCGTACGGGCCCAGGACCTGCTCCGTGAACAGCTCCGCATTCAGGAAATCGGGATTGCGCATCCCGGCGAGCCCCGGTTGCGGGGCATCCTGGCCGAATCGCTTCGCCGTGATGCGCTCCCACACCTTGCTGACGCAAGGGAAACCGGGCGGCAGCGCGCGCGCATATGCCGCCAGCTCATCTTCGGAGAGAGGGTCGTAAAATGCGCTATCGATCCCCACCGCTCGAAACAGCGGGTAACGCGCGTACTCCTCGAGACGCTGCGCCGGCTGGGGACCCCGATAGCGGCGGTGATAGACGTCGCCGAACCAGCCGTCGTACGTCCAGGTGGAGGTGCCGAAACGAATGACGGCGGGGACTGCCGCCGCCAGCTCGACGACCTCGCGAGATGGCGGCGGCAGTGTCTCCGGCCCGAACAAATCCGGCTGCGTCACATCCCCAACTCCCAGCTCCTAACTCCTAGCTCCCTAGCTCCTAGCGCGTCGCCCGCACCTCCGGCTCGCCGAGCAGGAAGCGCCGCACGAACATCACGGTCGCGTAGAACTGGAAGTCCACGTTGCCCTTCTTACGGAAGCCGTGACCCTCGTCTTTCGCCATCAGGTACCACACGGGCCCGCCATTTTGCTTCACCTTGGCGACCATCTGCTCTGATTCCGTCCGTGGCACACGTGGGTCATTGCCGCCCTGCACCACGAATAGCGGCTTCGTGATGTTCGCCGCCCGATTGAGTGGCGCGGTGCGCTCGAAGAATGCGCGCATGGCAGGATCGCGCTCGTCACCGTACTCCGCCCGCCGCAGGTCCCGGCGATAGGCTTCGGTGTTCTGGAGAAACGTGAGGAAGCTGGAAACGCCGACGATGTCGACCGCACAGGCGATGCGATCGTTATAGAGAGTCGCGACCGCCAGCGTCATGTAGCCGCCGTAGCTTCCACCGGTGACCATGACCTTACTCGCGTCGAGGTCGGGTTGCTGCGCGACCCAGTCGAGAAGCGCGGCGATGTCCTTGACGGAGTCCTCACGCTTCATGCCGTTGTCGAGCTTGACGAATGTCTTCCCGTAGCCCGTCGAGCCGCGGACGTTGGGGTAGATGATCGCGACGCCAAGCTCGGTGAGGTAAAAGTTCGAGCGCCCCAGGAATCCGGGCTGGAACTGGCCCTCGGGTCCGCCGTGAATGTTGATGATCACCGGGCGCTTGCCGGCAAAGCGTGCCGGCGGCCGGTACAAGAATCCGGTGATCTCCAGGCCGTCGAAGCTGCGCCACTTGATCAGCGTTGGCTCGGCAAGCTCAGCGGCGACGAGCCCGCCCAATTCGCTCTCCGTCCAGCGCGTGATCTCTCCGGTCTGCGCGTCGAGCGAATAGGCATCCGACGTCGAGCGCGACGAGTTCACCGTGAAGCCGAGGTCTTTCCCGCGCAGGTGCCAGACCAGCCCGAATACCTGGCCCGCCGGGACATTCGCCACGGCGCGATGGCGGCGCGTGGCGGTATCGAACAAGTAGAGCTTTGACTGGCCGGCCTCGTTCGCGGTAAACGCGATCGTCTTGCCGTCCGGCGACAGTTCAAAGTCGTCCACGTCCCAGGGGATGTCCGCCGTCAACGGCGTGACACGCCGGGACGTTAGCTCGATGTACGCGAGCCGCCGGAACTCGCTTCCCTGATCGGTGGTGGTGTATACGCCCCGTCCGTCGGTCGCGAACTGGCCCCCTGACCACGCCACCGAATCGCGCCCTTCGGGAGTGAGGCGAGTCACGGCCCCAGTCGCCGCGTCCGCGAGCCAGAGATAACTCTGATTGACGGAGATGTACTGGGCCACGAGCAGCTGCTTGTCATCGGGCGACCAGTCCAACACCCCCCACCCGCCCCCGCTGTTCTGAACGAGCTGGCGGTTGCTGCTCGGGTTCGCCGGATCCATCGTCCAGATGTCGCGATCAGCGCCGTTGCGGCGGGTCGATCCGTACGCGATGCGGTCGCCGGCGGTATTCCACCTCGTGCCGCC
>DATFEG010000044.1:0-5709 GCA_035251445.1 Gemmatimonadales bacterium
GGGATCGTTGCTAGTGCTCGTGAAGCTGCAATCCAGATCTGTGCAGCTGAAGGTGAACGTCGCAACCGGCGGTTGGTTCGGCGGTGGTGGTGGCGGCGGTGGCGGCGGCGGCGGTGGAGGTGGTGGCGGTGGCGGCGGCGGCGGCGGCGGCGCGCACGTTACTGTCACAGCTGAGTGAGCGGACTTATTGCCGGGATCCGCCGTGGCGCTGACCTGGAAGTCACCACAGCTCGTGCTGGAGAACTGAGCGACGTGCTTCCTGCCGTTCGTCCCCATCGCGCTTACAAAACCGCCGGTTGCCGACCACGAAATTGTCGCGGATGCAGTGTCGTGGGAGGCATCAAACGCAACAGCGGTGAACTCGGCGATTTGATTTGGGGATAGGGCAACGGTTGCGGGAGACAGCTCTACGCGATCTACGGGGGATGGTTGCTGGGCGTCCGGATTGCACGCAAAGACGACAACAGCAGCCAAGACCGTGAAGCCAAAGACTGCCGCCCACCGGGGTGACACTCTGAACGCGAACGACATAGCCAAGCCCTCGCGTTTCGGAAGGCCGAGCGCGGGACAGCCGTCTTGCCTGCGGGACGCGGGCGGCAAGTCCTATACCTGCCCTGTATCTCAGGCGCGTAGCTCTTGTTTCGGGAGGTGCGGCAGACGAGCCACGTTTCTGTATCAGAGGCCATACGTCAGGCCCCCTGGCAACACGACAGAGGGCATGTACCCCGATGCATTGCAGGACCGACGACGCGTACAAACGCCATCATGTGTTCCAGATTGTCGCCCCTGAGACCGTAGTACCTCCGCCGTCCGTCGCGATGCTGGTAAATGAGACCCGATTCCGTCAGCACCCGGAGATGAAACGAGACTAACGATGGCGAGGCACCCAGGAACTCCGCTATTTCGCTCGCGCAGCGTTCCCGCTGTGATAGTAGCTCAAGGATGGCGAGACGAGTCGTGTCCGATGCCGCATGAAACCACTGAGCGATGTGCGCGAGCTGAATGGGCAATGGGTGTGGGAATCGCGGCAAACCCGGACGGCAGTATGGCGATTTCTTCGCTAGCCGAAACAATGTGCGGCGGCGCATGGGGCCACCATATCACGACATTTCAACAATTATGGAAATGTTCTTCGGCCGGGGGGGGGGTCGTAGCTCTCGGCGGTTGCCGCGTTTTTTTGATCGCTATTGTCCCAGCGACTGGCGGTGCCGTAAAAGCCGCACGAAGGCCTCAGGCGCTAACCGCTCCGGCCGCACCGACGGATCGAACCCTAATGCCTCCAAATCCTCGCCACCCAAGCCTGGCACTGCGTTTTTGAGCTGCTTGCGGCGCTTGCTAAAGCACGCCGTGACAAACGCACGCAGCGGCGCGATCTCCTCCGATCGGACGAGCGGCTGAGTCAGCGGTGTCAGGCGGATCAGCGCACTGCGCACTTTCGGCGCCGGCCGAAACGCTCCCGGCGCCACGGTGAACAGCTTCTCCACGTGCGTAACCGCCTGGACCCCCACCGAAAATGCCCCGTACGACTTGCTCCCCGGCCGGGCCGCAATTCTGTCCGCTACCTCGTCCTGAACAAGGAACACGACGCGTTCCGGCAACGGAGCCGTGAGCGCTTTGTCGATCAAGGGCGAGGTGATGTAGTACGGGATGTTGCCCACGACCTTAACGACCGTGCGTGGTGCGTAGTGCGTCGTGCGTAAAACCGCATGCCAATCGACCCTCAAGGCATCGCCCTCGATCACCGTGAGCTCCGACGCACGACGCACGATCGACGACGCACGAAGCGTCTCGGCAAGCCCCCGATCCTTCTCGATCGCCACCACTTTCAGCCCACGCTCCAGCAGCGCTGCGGTCAGCGACCCTGTCCCGGGCCCGATCTCAAGGACGGTCTCGCCAGGAACCGGATCCAACGCGTCCACGATCCGACTCAAGATCTTCGGATCATGCAGAAAATGCTGGCCGAGCCTTCTCAAACCTTGAGCAGAACGAGTGTGCGGTCGTCGTTGGCAGGAGCGCCGCCCGTAAACGCGGCGATATCGGTGAACACAGCCTCGAGGATATGGCGAGCCGGGCGATGGCGGAGATTGATCACGTGGCTCAACACGCGCTGCTCGCCAAAGCGCTCGCCGTTGGGTCCCCGCGCATCGGCCAGTCCATCGGTGAACAGACAAAGAATGGCCCGGCCCCGCTGAAACGGCACCACGCGCTCGGCGCCGCCATCACCCAATCCGAGCGGCGGTCGCGTCGCGTCGAGCCGCGTCACTACGCCCTCGGTCGATACGAGAAAGGCGTGCGGATGCCCGGCATTCGCGAAAGTCAGCGTCCCCTGGGGCGGATCGGCCACCGCATAGCACAGCGTCAGAAACATCTCCGTCTCGGACAGCTCTTCCGACAACGAGGTCTCGAGCCGGCGCAACGCCTCGTGCGGCGACTCGGCGGTCTCCGCATGGATACCGGACGCCGCCATCGCGAGCGCCATGATCAGCGCAGCTCCGAAGCCGTGACTCGACACGTCGCCAATCATCACCCCGACGCGTTCCCCATGCAGGCTGAGCAAGTTGTAAAAGTCACCACCCACGGATTCGGCGGGGCGGCAGCGCGCTGCGACGTCCGCTTTAGTCGCGATCACCGCCGGCGACGGCAAGAGCTTGAGCTGAAGATCGTGCGCCAGCTCCATCTCGTGCCGCACGCGCTGCTGACCCAGATCGCGCTCGACCAGGCGCGCATTTTCGATTGCCGCCCCGATCTGATTCGCGATGGCGGCGACGAGCTTGCGGTCGCCGGCCGTGAACGCGTCTTCGCCCGTCCGATCCGTCAGGTTGATCACCCCGATCGGCGTCGGTACTCGCCCCGGCGACGCGTACACCACGGGCACGGACAAGAATGCCTCACCGCGATATTGGCGCTCCACCTGATTCGATGGCTTCGGCGCGCGCTGATCGTTGGGGTCATAGCTGATGATGCGCATCTCGCGAAACACGCGCGCCGCGACGGAGCGCGGATCATCGACCTCGACCGGCTCCACTTCCCCAAGCTCCACGCCTCGAGCCGCGACGAGGCGGAGCACGTTTTGGCGGGGGTCGTGCACCATCAGCGTCGCGCGGCGGGCCCGCACGACAGCCGATACTTCACGGAGAATGCGATTGGCGGCCTCATCGAGCCGAATCGTATGCCCGAGGATTTCGCTGATCGTGTAGATCAGGTCGATTTCTTCATAGCGGCCCGACAGCTCGGCCGCGACTTGGTCGGTCTCCTCTTCGGCGCCCATGACGGCGCTGATCACCTGGGCGAGCTCGACTGCAGCCTGGTCGCCGCCGCGCACCTCCAACCAGGTATCGGCAATCGATGGAATCGGCTCGAACCAGGCAGGCCCATCGGGCGTGTCCAGGGGTCCACCACCATTGGGTGCCGGCGTCCAGTGCGGCTCCTCTCGGCCTTCGCCGAGCCCGCCGCCTACCGGCAGCAGCCGGCCGCCCGGTGTGCGGGCGCGCCACAATCGCAGGGTAGTGCCGGAAAGTGCCGCGAGCACCGGAAGCAGGCGCTCGAGTCGAGTCACCCCGCTCGGAGAGTCAGGCAAATGCCGTTGCCTTTCTCGTTGAACGCGACGTCATCCACGAGGTGCCGGATGACGAACAACCCTCGCCCGAAGTCGCGGTCCAGGTTCTCGGGGCTGGTGGGATCGGGCGTGCGGGTGGGATCGAAGCCGGCGCCGTCGTCAATCACATAGATGCGCACGAACTCCGCGCTCAAGTCGACGCGCACCAGGACTTTGCGGCGCGGGTCCTCACCCGTTCCGTAGCGAATCGCGTTCCCGAGCGCTTCGGCGAGGGCGGTGCGCAGGTTGAAGCTGACGCGTCGCGGGGAGAGCGTGCCGGGAGGCACATGACTGGCGACCAGCTCGACGGCGTCCCCAACCATCCCGAGGTCGCTCGGGACGTCGAGCTTCATCGAGCCGGGAGTGACGTGGAGATGGAGGCTCAAAAGGCCGCCAGAGCTTCCTCGGCGGTCCGGGTGATTGCGAACAGAGTGTCGAGCTTGGTCAGCTCGAACAGGGTCTGGAGATCGGCATTCAGCCCGGCGAGCCGCAGCTCGCCCCCCTGCTCCCGGATCTTTTTCGAGAGAGAAACCAGGACTCCGAGTCCCGACGAATCGATGTAGCCGGTCTTGGAGAAATCGATGACGAACCTGCGGGAGCCTTCTTCGAGCGCGTCGAGCACCTTCTGCTTCAGCTCCTGGCGATTACCGACGATGAGCTGCCCTTCCACCCCGACCACGACGACGCCGCTCTTGTCTTTCTTTAGCGTAAAGCGCATCTAGCCCTCTCGAGTTTGGAGAATGGCAATCGCCGCCGTGCTCACAATATCATCGGCCGTTGCGCCGCGCGACAGGTCCGCGATCGGTCGCGCCAATCCTTGGAGGATCGGACCGAGCGCCGTCCAGCCGCCCAGCCGCTGCACCAGCTTGTAGCCGATGTTGCCGGCGTCGAGGTCGGGGAAGATCAGCACGTTCGCCTGACCGCCGATCGCCGACCCCGCAGCCTTCCGCGCGGCGACGTGGGCGTCGAGCGCGGCATCTACCTGCAGCTCGCCGTCAAAGACAAAACCGGGCGGCGAGGGCGGCGTGGTACTGCGGCGGCGGAGGGCGGCAACTGCCTCCTGGACGCGCGCTACCCGCTGCCCCTCAGCGCTCCCGTGCGTGCTATAAGAAAGAAAGGCGACCACCGGCTCATCTCCGACGATGCGGCGACGGTCGCGCGCCGATGCAATCGCGATCTCAGCGAGCTGCACGGACGTTGGATCGGGTACTACGGCGGCATCGGCGAACGTCAACACGCGATCGTCCTTGACCATATAGAACGCGCCCGACACGGTGGTGATGCCGGGCGCAGTTCCCACGGCCCACAGTGCGGCGCGGATCGTATCGCAGGTGGGAAATACCGCGCCACCGACCATGACGTCGGCCTCGCCGATGCCGACGATGGACGCCCCCCGGATCAGCGGATGCTCCAAAGCCTGGCTGGCCGCGGCGTCGCTCGGGAATCTGTCAGGCCGTCGAGATCGGAGCAGCGCGATCATCGTCGTGCGTCGTGCGTCGTGCGTCGTGCGTGCGTCGAGCAGCTGGACCGTTGCCAGACCTTCCCGCTCCACGCGTCGCGCAGCTTCCTGCACCCGTGCATCGTCGCCCTCCGGGAAGACGACACGCGGTCGGATCGCCCGCGCCCGTTCATAGACGCGGTCCATGAAGCTCATTTGGCGAATTTGCGCTTCAACGCCTTCTGCACAGCCGGGTGCACGAGCGACGACACATCGCCCCCAAAGCGGGCTACCTCGCGCACCAGGCTCGAGCTGAGGTAGGTGAGGTCGGACGCGGGGACGAGAAAAACAGTCTCGATTTTCGGCGCGAGATTGCGATTCATCAACGCCATCTGGAATTCAAACTCGAAGTCCGAGACCGCGCGCAGCCCCCGGATGATCACCGACGCCCCGACTTTTTTGGCGAATTCGGCCAGCAATCCTTCGAACGACTGCACCTCCACGCGCTTGCCGGTCACCGTCGCCTTGATCAACGAGACCCGCTCCTCGAGCGAGAAGAGCGGCTGCTTGGCGACATTCACCGCCACCGCGACGATCAAGTGATCGACAAACTCGAGCGAGCGGTGAATCAGGTCATCGTGCCCCTTGGTGATGGGGTCGAAGGAGCCGGGGTAGA
>DATFEG010000052.1:0-24547 GCA_035251445.1 Gemmatimonadales bacterium
ACTACATCCTGCAGCCGTCGGCCGAAGAGATTCTGAAAGAACTGCTTCCCTTGTACGTCACCAACCAGTTCTATCGGGCACTCGTCGAAACCGCGGCTGCCGAGCATGGGGCCCGCCGCACAGCGATGAAAAACGCCACCGACGCGGCTGGCGACATGCTGACGATCCTGCAGCGCACGTTTAATCGTGCTCGCCAGGCGCAAATCACGCAGGAGCTTGCGGAGATTGTGGGTGGGGCGGAAGCACTAAAAGGGTAGACGCTATCCGCTATCCGCTATCCGGTATCGATTTGCCGGATAGCGGATACCGGATAGCCGATACCGAGACAAGGAACTAGCATGGCAACCAAGAGCAGCGAAGCACGACAAAACGTCGGGAAAGTCGTCCAGGTCATCGGCCCCGTCCTCGACGTCGAGTTCGAGCCCGAGCGCCTGCCCGAGCTCTACAACGCGCTGACCGTAAATGTCGACGGCCACAAGCTGGTGGCCGAGGTCGAGCAGCACATCGGCCGCAACCAGGTCCGGGCCGTCGCAATGAGCACAACCGATGGCGTCGTCCGCGGCATGGAGGTTGTCGACACCGGTGAGCCGATCACCGTCCCGGTCGGCAAGCCGGCGCTCGGCCGCATCCTCAATGTCATTGGTGAGCCGGTGGACGAAGGCGCGCCGATTCCCAAAGACGCCGAACGCTGGCCGATCCATCGCGGCACGCCAAAGTTCGTAGACCTCGAGCCGAAGACTCAAGTTTTTGAGACGGGCATCAAAGTCGTCGATTTGATCGCGCCGTTCGTCAAGGGCGGCAAGATCGGGTTGTTTGGCGGCGCCGGCGTCGGCAAAACGGTCGTCATTCAGGAGCTGATCAACAACGTCGCGAAAGCGCACGGCGGCAAATCGGTGTTCTGCGGCGTGGGGGAGCGCACGCGCGAAGGCAACGACCTGTATCTCGAGTTCAAAGAAGCGCACATCCTCGAGAACGTCGCGCTGATCTACGGCCAGATGAACGAGCCACCGGGTGCCCGCCTCCGCGTCGGGCTGACGGGTTTGACGGTGGCTGAGTACTTCCGCGACATCGAAGGCCAGGATGTGCTGGTCTTCATCGACAACATCTTTCGCTTTACGCAAGCGGGCTCGGAAGTATCGGCGCTGTTGGGAAGAATGCCGTCCGCCGTCGGCTATCAGCCGACGCTCGCGACGGAAATGGGGGAGCTGCAGGAGCGCATCACCTCGACCAAGAAGGGATCGATCACGTCCGTGCAGGCGATCTACGTGCCCGCTGACGACCTGACCGATCCCGCGCCGGCGACCGCGTTCTCGCACCTCGACGCCACGGTCGTGCTCGATCGCGCGATCGTGGAGCTCGGTATCTATCCCGCGGTCAATCCGCTGTCGTCGTCCAGCCGCATTCTCGACGCGCAATACCTCGGCGACCGTCACTACAAGGTCGCGATCGAAGTGCAGCGAATCCTGCAGCGTTACAAAGATCTGCAGGACATCATCGCGATTCTAGGAATGGACGAGCTGTCCGAAGAAGACAAGCGCCTCGTTGGCCGCGCGCGACGCGTGCAGCGGTTCCTGTCGCAGCCATTCTTCGTGGCGTCGCAGTTCACAGGGCTCGAAGGGAAATACGTGAAGCTCGAAGACACCATCGCATCGTTCGAGCGCGTGGTCTCGGGAGAGTTCGACCATCTCCCGGAGCAGGCGTTCTACATGCAGGGTGGGATCGACGATGTGGTCGCGCAGGCAAAAAAGATGGCGTCGTCTTGATGCGCGTGTCGGTCATCTCGGCCGAGCGGGCTGTGTTCGAAGGGGAAGCCGACTCCGTCGTGGCGCCCGCCTACGATGGCCTCGTAGGGATTCTCCCACGCCACGCCCCCTTCATGACCCTCCTCGGTAAGGGGATCGTCAAAATCAGCGGCTCGGGGGGAACCCACCGCCTTGAGGTGGCTGGCGGGTTCTTGCAAGTCGCAAGAGATGTGGTCCGAATCGTAGCTGGGAGCGCCGCTCCGGCAGCCTCTTGACTTTTGCACCGCCGCTACTTGCGCTGAACTATTGACTTCCGCAAGACCATTTCCAAAAGTAGGTCCGGCTTTTTGAGCCTGCATAAGGCCACCTCTCCCCTGGGGTGTTTCGACCTTCTTCCTAGGAGGCTGGAAAATGAAGCGCGTTGGAATGGCAGTCCTCGCCGCGGCGGGCTTGGTCGCAATAGCGACCCCGTCAGCCGCACAGACTCGGCTCAACGTCGGCGCAAGCGTCGTAAATCCCATGAGTGATTGGGGCACCATCGATAAGATGGGCTTCGGCGCCAACCTCGGGGCCACCTTCGGTCTCGGCACATCGCCGGTGCGTGTTCGCGTCGAGGGCTCCTATGCTACAACAAGCCATGATGGCGTTGATGGCAACACCAACATTCTCGGCGGCGGGCTGAATCTTGTATACCCGTTTCAGACGACCGGCAGCGTCAAGCCGTACATCATCGGCGGTCTTGGCTACAACAACACGAAGATCAGCTCGGGCGGTGTGAGCGAGTCGAAGGGTGCGGTGGGATACGGTGGTGGCTTGGGCCTGCAGTTCGCGATGAGCTCGGCGAATCTGTACGTCGAGGGACGCTATCTCACGCACAAGGCCAATGACGTCACGTTCTCGCAGGTGCCGATTACGCTCGGTCTGACGTTCCCGATCGGCGCGAAGAAGTAGCACAGCAGCCGGCCCGGCTCCGCGTGAGCGGCGTCACCGGGTTGCGCGTAAACCATGGCCCGTCAGTCCTATAGCTGACGGGCCATCGGTGTCTCTAGCGCAGTCGTGCTTGACAGAAAATCAGGTGGTTCTTAACGATGTGGCGGTTTTTACGACCCCAACTGGAGGATTGCATGCGGAAGCTCTTCGGCGGGTTGTTCTTCACCGCTTTCGCGCTGTCGCTTCCGGCGACGGCGATAGCTCAGCGGCGCTCAGCGGCCAGTCCGACACGCGAATTCGGTGTCGACCTCAACGTTGCGTATGTCAGCCCCGGAACCCAAGGAGTCGATGGCGGCATTGCGATCATCACACCGGTAGATCTCCGGTACGGCTTTGTCCCGCGCTCCGGCAAGATGATGTGGGAGCCGCGCGTCGGCCTCAACTTCAGCACGGTCGGCGGGAGTACCACCTATATCTTCACGCCTCAGGTGAATATGCTGTACTCCAACAGCCCCGGTGGACACCGGCGCGGTATGTACTTCTCCGGCGGCGCCGGCCTGGTAATGGGCGACGGCGGCGGTGGCAGTGGGACGGCTCTCAGGCTCGAGGGCGGCGTTGGTTGGCGGAAGCCTTACGGGACCGGTGGCGCCTGGCGCTACGAGCTCGGGGTCCAGTATGTCTCGAGCAGCCCGGAGCTCGGTCAGTTCGCTGATTACATCGCAATCGGCGGCCGCGTCGGCATTTCACTCTGGCACTAGGATTCTTTGCAGCCGTTGCAGTTGGCGCGGCGTTCCGGGAACCTCCCGGAACGCCGCGCTGTCCATCGGGTACCCTTGGCCAACTTACCTTGGAGATCGTCATGCGCACGTACGCCCGCGGATGGGCGCTGGTTCTGCTGGTCAGCATCGGCTTCGCGACTATGGCCTTCGCACAAGCGACCGGAATGCCCAGCTTCAATGCGCCGTATCGCGCGTTCAAGCGTTCGGAGATCGGCATCTCGCTGAGCTTCCCGCAGGGCGGCGGCACCGCGTTCGAAGGTGTGTATCGCCGAGCGAGTGGATCGTTCGACCTGGGATTTCGGGCCGGCATCTTCGATCCAGACGCGGGCGACGCTGTCCTACTGCTTGGCGCCGAAGCCCGGCAGCGGGTCGTGACACATACGGCGGACTTCCCACTCGACGGCGCGCTCGTCCTCGGCATCGGCGGCGCGTTCTCCAGTGGCAACAGCGGCGTCATCATCCCGGTGGGTCTGTCGTTGGGGCGGCGCGTGGACCCCAAAGACTCCAAGATCAGCATCATCCCCTACGTTCAGCCGACCGGAGTACTTGTCGCGGGCAACGGCAATTCCGATTTTCTCTTTACGCTCGGCTTGGGGGGTGATTTCCGGCTCTCGCCCCGCTTTGACGCGCGGATCAGCGCAGGCCTTGGCGACCTCGAGGGTGTGTCACTTAGCGCCGTGTGGGTGCATTAGCGCGACACAGATTGACTTCGCGAAAGCGGTTTCCTAGCGTAGGCCGGCTCATTCCTTATGGCGGTGGAGGATAATAATGAAGCGAATTTCGCTCATCATGGCGCTGCTCGGGACACTCACCGTGATTCCAGCGGCGGCGGCGTCGGCGCAGTGGCAGGGGATGCCGGTCTGGAACAACCCGAAAGGCGGGACCGGCATCACTCTCAACGGTGATGTGGGGTTCCCCAACTCCGACGCCGGGAGCGGTGAGGCGTTCGGCGCACGGGCCACGCTGGGATTGACCAACCTCGCTTTCACGGCGGGCGTTGCCAGCTGGAAGCCGGACGGAGCCGGCTCGAGCACTACGACGTGGGGCGGTGTGGCGCAGTTCCGGGCGATCGGCGGCAGCCTCATGCCGATGGCCTTGAACATCCAGGCCGGCGCGGGGACGGGGAGCGAAATTACCGGGACGGTCGCCCTGCCGAAGATGACCAACTATTTCATCGGCGCCGGCGTCAGCGTCAACGTCCCGACTCCGGGGATCGCGATCGAGCCCTATCTATCCGTCTCTAACCGCTGGCACAGCCCATCGGGTGGGTCTACCGAGTCGAACATCGGCTGGGTGCTCGGTGCCAACGTGGGCTTCGGAATGTTCGGCGTGCACCTGGCGTACGATTCAGAGAGCTACGGCGGCGGCACCACGGCGAGTGTTTTCGGGATTGGGGCGCATTTCGCGTTGAGTGCTCCCGTAGGCATGTAAGACACAGTAGCTTTGGGGCGCGCCGATCCAACCGGCGCGCCCCTTTGCTTCCCGGGAGACTGTCTGATTGCCCTTGTTGCGCGCGCGGGCCTGGCAACGCTGGCCCTCACGGTAGGCGGTTGCGCCCTGACATTTGACGCGACTGAGCTGGGTGTCCCCGCGACCCTCGCCGAGTCGGCCCAGACCCCCCCGGAAGGCACGCCGTTCAAGGTGACCAAGCATCCCGTCTATTTCTTGTGGGGCCTCACCGCCGTCTCACAACCGAATGTGGAGGACGTGCTCGTTGGTCAGACCGGCACGGGGGCACGCATCGCCAACCTGCGGATAAAGGTTCGCACGCGCTTGTCGGATCTGTTTATTACGGTGCTGACCGTCGGGGTGATTGCTCCGCGGTCGGTGACGTTCGAAGGAGTCGTGGTCCCACCCCCCCGGTAAGCGTCACCCTTCGACCAGGCTGCTCACGAGCGCGGTCGTGCGCTCGGCCGCCCCGCGGCCGTCTTCCACCATCTGTTGCGCCGCTGTTCCCGCCTTGCGCCGGGCGGCCGGGTCGTGATGCCATACGAGCCATTGCGAATGCAACGGATGGCGATCATGGGCCGGTAGCGCCACGCCGCCTCCGGTATCGAGCAAAAGGCCAGCGTCGCGGCTCATTCTCCACTGCGGGCCGAAGATGACCGGCACGCCAAACACGGCGGGCTCGAGGACGGAGTGCAGCCCGGCGCGATGGAACCCACCGCCGACGAATGCGGTGTCTCCCAGCGCGTACAGATCGGCCAGAATACCAACGCGATCGACGACGATGACCGGCCCGGGCTTCGCGTGCTCGAGCTGCGAGAGGCGCACCGGGCGCGGCAGCTTCAGATCGCGCACTCGCTCGGCGATGCCCGCCAAGTGATCGGGGTTCGGCTCATGCGGCGCGAGGATCAGGCGCGCGGTCGGCAGCTGCACCAGCAGGTCGGCGAAGGCGGGAAGAATGACGGTCTCGTCGGAGGGCCAGGTCGAGCCGGCAACGATCGTGAACGCGTTGGGCGCGCTGCCCAGGGCTGCCAAGCGCGCGAAGGGCTCTCGCGAGCGATCGAATCGCGCGGCGCGCTCGGCGACGCTGTCGTACCGAGTGTCGCCGGTGACCGCGATCGCTTCTGCCCTCGCGCCGAGCAGCTCGAGTCGCTGGCCATCCTCCTCGCTGATCGTGCCGATCCGATCGATGGCCGCGTACGCCGCGGCGCCCCATTTCCGCGCCGGCCAGCGCAGTCGCGAGCTGTCCACCGACACGGTTGCGGAAATTAGGCCGAGCTTTACTCCGCGACGCGACGCTGCCAGCGTCAGCTCGGGCCACACGTCGAGCTTACTGAAAACGAGCGCCGTCGGCTGCAATGCGTCGAGCACCGCATTGACCTCCGACGGCCGGTCGAGCGGCAGATAGTCGGCGACGTCCACCGGCAAGTTTTTCGCGAGGCGCTCGGCGGACGGCGAAAAAAACGTGAACGCGAGCTGCCAGTCGGGATGTTCGGCGCGCAACGTTTCCAGGACCGGCTTCGCCTGCAACCCTTCGCCCACCGACGGCGCGTGCATCCAGACGAGCGCGTGCTGGGGATCGCGCTGGGTGGCCGCCCATTTCGCGAGACGCGCGGTCAGGCCGCGTCGTCCGTCGATCCCGCGGGCCAGTTTTTTGGAGAACTGCGCGACCAAGGGCGCCGCGCGACTGGCCATATCCACGCTCAGCCGGTACAACAGCGACGGTCGCGAATCGCTCACTGATTCGCGCGCGTGCGGGCCGTGTAGATGGAGTCGAGAATCCTCACCATGGGCTCGGGTGTCGACGGTGCACCTTCCAGCAAACCGCCCTCGATATAAAAGGAAGGGGTCGCGTTAGCGCCGGAGCGCACGGCTCGTAGGGCCTCCTGCTCCACTTCCGTCCGGACTGTCCCGCTGTCGAGACAGGCCACCAGCTTCTTGCGATCGACGCCGGCGCGCTGCGCCAGCGCCATCAGCGTCGCGCGCGGCTCGGGAAGCTTGGCCCACTCGGCCTGTCGATAGTAGAGCACGTCGTGTGTCTCCCAGAAGCGTCCCTGGCGGGAGGCGCACATGGCGACTTCTGCCGCTGCCATCGCATTGGGATGAATGCTGACCAACGGGAGATTAATGAAGACCCAGCGAACCTTGCCACTCTGGACGAATTGTTTGTCGAGAGCCGGCATGACGTTGACGGTGAACGTGCGGCACGCCGGGCATTGAAAGTCCGCCATCTCGTACACAGTCACGGGCGCCTTGGCCGAGCCCTTCGAGCGCGACGCGAGCGGGTCGGCGTTCTGTGGGAACGACGGGATCGTCGCGAGCCAAACGCCCGGGACGATGATCGCGATGCGCGCGAGATGCGACCGGAACCGGGCCAGGCTCAGGGGCCCGACTTGGTCCAGATGACGATGACTCCGCACTGGGAGTCGGACTTCAGGAACTGCGCGGGAGCTTCGCCCGGGCTGCGATAGATCTCGACGCCGACGATTCCGACCACGGGCATGGCCGGCGACGACGAATACGTGGCCGGCATTCCGTCGACGACCCAATCGGCGGCGCAGATGCCGCGCGCACCGCGCGTCATCTGCGCCGTGCAACTACCCGATCGACAATTCAACCGGACGCCGGGTACGGCGCGGAGCAGGTCGCCCATGGTTGCGGCGTGGCCCTTTTCGACTTGCTCTTGCGTAATGAACACACCTCTGCCGCCGCGACGCCGCTCCTCGAATTCTCGGAGGCGGCGTTCTGCTAACGCGGGACGACCTTCGACGGTCACCGCTTCGAGCTCGACGCCGAGCGGCGCGACTTCGAAGACGTAATCCACCACCTCGCCGTCCTTCAGCCGCAGCAGCCACGACGTCACACCGTACCCGATCGCCCGGACTTCGAGGAGGTAGGTCCCCGGACCGAGCCCGGCCTGGGTGAAGCGGCCGGTGCTGTCGGTAGCAGTCTGGCGCTGGAGACCGAGGAGGCTGACGGTCGCTCCCCCCAGGGGAAGCTGAGATTGCTGGTCTATGACCCTTCCCATGATTCCCCCGCTGGCGGCTATCCCGGTGGATTGGGCGGGCACACGCGGGGCAAGGGAGGTCCCCAAGGCGACCACTAGGACCGCGGGAAGGATATAGCCATTAGGCGCCATGAGCCGGCCGTCGCACCGGGGGATAATAGATGATAGGCCCCGTTCGCCGGTATGCAACCCGGACATGCAGCCCTTGACAGGGGGATGCCCTAGGTCGTATAACCGAGTAGAGGCCCAACAGCGGGCCTTGTGGGTTCTCAGGCCGTCACCTGATCCCGAGCGGTATGACCGTCACGCTCGTTAGTAAGAACCGCCCCGCGTTTATGTGGCGGTTTCCCTTCAGGGAAACCGCGCGCTCTTCTTCTGGTAATCCCATTCCTTTTATTGCCACTCCTATTCCCGTTTCACGAGAGGGTGTTTCTATGCTCCAGAATTGTCGTGGCGTTTTCTTCGCCGGGACAGCGGCGCTGGCGTTGTTACTCGCCGGACCTCGCACGATCCAGGCGCAAGATGCGGTGATTCGCGGCACCATCACCTCCGATCGAGGTGAACCGGTCGTCGGTGCCAATGTACTCGTCGAAGAGCTGCGGATGGGCGTGCTGACCAACGCACAGGGTCAGTACACCGTGCTCGTCCCCGGCGCGCGCGTGCGCGGACAAAACGTCGTGCTGCGTGTGCGCGCCATCGGGTTCAAGCCTAACAGCCAGGTGGTCACGCTGACATCGGGCGAACAGGCGGTGGACCTGGTGCTCTCCTACGATGTCAACCTCCTCGAAGCCATCATCGTGACCGGCACGCAGGAAGCGACCGAGGCGGTGAAGGTGCCGTTCACGGTGTCGCGCGTGGACGCGGCGCAGCTGCCGGTGCCGGCGTCGAATCCGCTGACGCAGCTGCAGGGAAAAGTGCCGGGCGCCAACATCGTATCCGCGAGTGGTCGTCCCGGCGCGCAGCCCGCAGTGTTGCTCCGCGGGCCGACGTCGATCAACGCGTCCGGCCGCGGCCAGGACCCGCTGTATATCGTCGACGGTGTGATGATCAACAGCGGCCTGCCGGATCTGAATCCGCAGGACATCGAGAATGTGGAAGTCGTGAAGGGCGCTGCGGGCGCATCGCTGTATGGCGCGCGCGCGGGCAACGGCGTCATCAATATCACGACGAAATCGGCGCGTCGCAGCCTCGAGGGCGTGAAGTTCGGTCTGCGCAGCGAAGCGGGCGTCGGCGACATCGAGCGGGACTTCGGGCTGGCGCGCCATACCGCGCTCGCGACCGACGAGAGCGGCGCGATGTTTTGCGAGGCGGTGACGGGGCAGCCGTTCTGCGCGCGCACGTTTGATTGGCACGCGGAGGCCTACCGCATCAACAATGCGCCGGGTGACTTCTCGCTTAACCCGAAGGGCTTCCCGATCGATCCGGGTTCGACGATTTCGGGACAGCCGCTGCGCCAACGCTTCCAGGTGCAGGCATGGCCCGGCACGTCCTACAACGCGGTGAACCAGCTCGTTACGCCGAAGCCGTTCTTCGAGAACACGCTCGACCTAACCGGACGTTTCGGCACCTCGACCCGGTTCTATGCGAGCGTCTCGAATCGGAATGAGCAAGGCGCGATTCGCTACCTCAATGGCTTCACGCGGAATGCGTTCCGCATCAACGTCGATCAGGGAATCGGGACGGACTGGAACCTGGCATTCCGGACCTCTTACACCCGCAGCACGCAGGACGGCATCAACCAGGAGGAAGGCGGCAACGCGTTCTTCCGGCTGACCCGCGTGCCCGCGATCGCCAACATCCTGCAGTACGATACGTTGGAACGGCTGTACATCCGGCCGAACCTGCAAGGTGGCGGATCGCAGAATCAGAACCCGTTGTCGACGCTGTACCAGACGCATCGCGAGGACGTCATCAATCGCTTCATCGGCGGCCTGACTGCGACTTTTTCGCCGGTGAACTGGTTCAACCTCGACGCGAACTTCAGCTATGACTTGCGCCGCGGCGCCGGTGAGCAAATCAACGATAAGGGCTTCCGGACCACGTCCTCCAGCACGGCAACCCTCGGATCGATTCTGCGCGGCACGGCCAATCGCGAGGCCATCAACGGCAGCGTGAACGCGTCGTTCAAGCGCGACTTCGGGCCGGATTTGAAGACGCGGTATAACTTCCGCTACCTGTTCGAGCAGCGCGACTACGACACGCTGAATGCCAACGGCTCGCAGCTGTCAGTGAAAGGCGTGACCGATCTGGGGAACACGTTACAGAGCACGCGCAGCACCACCTCGAGCTCGACGCGGATTCGGCAGATCGGCGTGTTTGGCGGTGTGAACTTCGACTACAAGGGCCGCTACATCCTCGACGCGCTGATCCGGCGTGACGGCAGCTCGTTGTTCGGCCCCGAGAATCGCTGGGCCACATTTGGCCGCGCCTCGGCCGCCTGGCGGGTGGCGCAGGAACCGTGGTGGTCGATTCCTTCGATCACCGAGCTGAAGCTCCACGGCTCCTATGGCACGGCGGGAGGCTCGCCGCGCTTCGACGCGCAGTACGAGACGTTCAGCGTCGGTACCGGCGGTCTGCTCTCCATGGTGACGCTCGGCAACAGCCAGCTAAAGCCCGAGCTGCACAAGGAGACCGAGGTCGGTGCCGACATCGAGCTCATGAATCGCTACGCGTTCAACATCACGTATTCGCGCGCGCTGATCGAGGATCAGATCCTGCCCGTTCCGGTGTCGGCATCGACCGGCTTCCAGCGCCGGTGGGAGAATGCCGGGGAATTGACGAACAAGTCGCTGGAAATGTCGCTCAATGTCCCGCTGATGCAGCGCCGCGACGTGCAGTGGTCGGCTCGCTTCATCTACGACCGCAACCGCTCCGTCGTTACCGCCCTCGACGTGCCGCCCTTCTTCTTTGGCGCCGATTTGCAGGGCACGGGCTCGATCTTCCAGGCCAAGGTGGGCGAGCGGCTGGGGACGTTCTACGGGCACCGCTTCATTACGAGCTGCGCCGAGCTGCCAGCACAGTGGCAATCGCGTTGCGGCGGTTCGACCAGCGCCATCCAGGCGAATGATGAAGGCCTGCTGGTCTGGGTGGGCGATGGCAACAATCCCGGTATGGGCATCACGAACAACCTGTGGGATACGCAGATCAGCAATTCCGCGCGCGATCCCGATGTCACCCCGTGGGGCATCCCCGTGATCAATTGGGGCCTACCGATCTTGCTGCGGAACGACCAGGGGCAGGCGTTGAACGTCGCGCTGGGCAACGCGCTGCCGGACTTCCGGTTCGCGATTACCAACGACCTCCGCTTCAAGCGGTTCAACGTCTATGCGCTCGTCGATGCGGCCGTTGGTCAGAAGGTGTGGAACCAGGGCTTCCACTGGGCGCACCTCGACTTCCTGTCGAACGACGTGGACCAGGTCGGGAAGTCCGTTCAAGACGCGAAGCCGATCGGCTATTACTGGCGCACCTCGCCGGTTGACGGCTTCACCGGACTCGGTGGCTTCTACGACCAGCTATCACCGAACAGCTACACGGTTGAAGACGCGAGCTACGCAAAGCTGCGCGAGCTGCTCATCTCCTATCGCATCGGCCCGATCGCGCGGACGGGTGATTGGGAAATCGCAGTCGTCGGCCGGAACCTCTGGACGATCACCGGATACCGCGGCTTCGATCCCGAGGTCGGGTTGTCGGGAGGCAACCAGCTCAACGGTGCGGCGTCGGGGGCCATCAATGCCGTGGACGCGTTCACGTTCCCGAACCTGCGCACATTCACAGTCGGAGTGAGCTCGACGTTCTAACAAAAAGCAGACCCTCCTCGTCGCCGGGCATGCCGCCCGGCGCCGAGTAGGGCGAGCGTGCCCCTTTTTCTGTGGAGGAGTACACGATGTCCAAGTTTCGGTTTGTAGCCGGCGCTTGCGTCCTCATCGGCCTGGTCGCCTGTTCCGACACGCTTGTGGTCGAGGATCCGAACGATCCGGATCGAGAGCGAGCGCTCGGACGGCCCTCCGACGTCGAGGCGTTCATTTCGAACACGTACGCGCAGATCCAAAACGCCACGCTGGGCGGGTCGAACGACGATCTGCAGACACAGCTCCAAGTTATGGGCATGGAGAACACGTCGGCGCTCGCCAATTTCGCCATGGGTCCCCGCGGCTCCATTCCCCGTACTCCGATTGAAAACACCCGCAATAGCACAGGGAGTGGCGGGAACTATCGTGACTTCCAGGTGCTGCATCGCGCGGGGCGGATGACCACGATTGGCATCGCGGCGATCAATCGGCTTATCACGCTGGGCTCGGCCGCGCAGGATGCCCGAGCCCGTTCGTTCGCGCGTTTCGTACAGGGCGTGGCGTACGGCAATCTCGCGCTCGCGTACGACTCCGCCTCCCTAATGAGCGAGACCGACGACCCGGAAGCCATTCAGCCACTTTCGGGCTACCAGACGGTGATGGATGCGGCATACGTCATGCTGGACTCGGCCATTGCAATCGCCCGCGCCAATCCCGGTTCGTTCCCGTTGCCGACTAGCTGGATCAATGGCAACGCGCTCGATACGACGAATTACTTCCGGCTCATCCGCTCGTACAAAGCCCGCTTCCGGGCGGGGGTCGCGCGCACGCCGGCCGAGCGGGCGGCGGCCGACTGGGCGGCAATCATCGCCGATGCCAATGCCGGAATCACCGCCGACTTCAACATCTCGTGCACCCCGACGGCCGGGTGGGACGTCGTGTGGCCGATCCAGGCGTACGCCACGGGTCCAGCCAACTGGCATCAGATGTCGCAGTTCTGGATGGGCATGGCCGACAGCTCAGGGGGATACGACGCCTGGCTCGCCGAGACTCCGTCGTTGCGCGCGCCGTTCCTCGTGGTTACGCGTGATCTGCGATTCCCGCAGGGCATTACGCGCGCACTGCAAATCTCCGATTCCAATCGTGCGGGCTTCCGGACATTCACTGGAACCCCGTACGTGCGCAACCGGCAGGCGGGTGAGGACCAGCCGGGCAACCCGCTGCAAATCTCGATGTACGACTTCTATCGGTCGCGGTCGTTCTTCACATCCGGCCGCATCGCGCCATATCCGATCATGACAGCGGCGGAGATCCGGTTGCTTGCCGCCGAAGGTTATCTGCGTCAGGGCAACTTCACACAGGCGATCAATCTCATCAACGTCTCGCGCGGTCGACTGGTGTCGAATACCCGCATTCAGACAGGCGTGGACACGCTCGGCAACCCGGTTTTTGGGCCCGTCCCAACGCTCGATTCGATTCCGAACACGATCGCCGACACCCTCACCCCTGTTCCCGGCGGTGCGCGCTGCGTTCCAAGAGTGCCCGATCCAGCGACGGCGTTCCAAACCTCCAAGTGCGGCAACGTCTGGGACGCGCTGAAGTGGGAATACCGGATGGAGACGGCGTACACCGGCTACGGCATGTGGTATTTCGCAGGTCGCGGTTGGGGCGATCTCCCGGAAGGCACGGCGCTCTACTGGCCCGTGCCGTATCAGGAAATGGACACTCGGCGGCAGGCGTTCTACCCCGCCGGTGGTCCTGGGCAAACAGGAGGCGCTCCGCGGGGGAACTACGGTCTCTACGCGGGTGGCGTGTATTGAGCATGCGCTGGGCTTCATTTGTCGGACGGTTGTGCGTTGCAGTAGTGGTGCTGCCGGTGCTGGCGGGTTGTTACAACCTGGTTCCCGTCGCAGGGGTGCAACCCGCCCCAGGCGCCAAGCTGTCGCTCGTGCTGAACGACGAGGGACGGATGAACACGGCGCAGCAGGTGGGTCCGTACACCGTGCGCATCGAGGGGGAGTTGGTGCAGGCCAGCGAGTCGAATTATGTCGTGGCCGTTACCGACGTGGTGGACATTCGGGGCGCGCACTCGAAGTGGACGGGCGAGACCGTCCCACTCCCCCGCCGCTATGTGATGACGACGTATCAGAAAGAGTTTTCGACACCCAAAACAGTCCTGCTCCTGGGTGCTGTGGCCGGTGCGTTCGTGGCGATGGTAGCGTCGTTCAACCTGTTCGGATTTGGCAGGGGCAGCGGCAATGGTGAACCACCGCCGGGCAACGAGCAGTAGCTGGCGAGCTCCCGATCACCTTTTTCGTGTGAGTGTTGCAATGACTCGACTCAAGTTCTCTGTCTGCTGCGTACTCGTCGTGGCGCTGGGCTGTAAAAAGGACGCCACCTTCACCGAGACGATGCCGCCGCAAGCGGCCATTCACTGGGTGCACGCGGTGCCCGACACCGGCGAGATGGACATGCGCCCGGTGGACTTCATCAGCAACGCGGGACTCTACGATGCCTTGTTCCGCGGGTCGAACATGTTTTACCAGGGCATCGACGCCGGCACGCACCAGATCCGGGTGTTCATGAGCAGCACGAATCCCGCCATTGCGGGCATCCCGATCCTCGATACGTCGGTGACGCTCGCGTCCCCGAACGCGTATTCGATCATCCACACGGGCTTCGCCCGGACTGCCACTCCGCCGGGGCGCGTGCTGTGGGTCGTACCGGATGATGCCACGGATCCCGGTGCCAATAACGTGGGCATCAGGGTTCTGCACGCAGGCGTTGGGATGGGGAATGTCGACGTATACCTCACGCGCACTGCCGCGGCGCCGTTACCGGCTACGCCGGCCGTCGCCAATCTCGCGTATCTGGGGGCCGGCACGTACTTCACGATGGCGAGAGATAGCGTCGCCGCCGATTCGCTGCGCCTGGTGGTGACCGCCGCCGGAACGACGACACCGGTGCTGTTTACGGCGAAGCTGCCGCGTGGCGTGCCGGGGACGTCGTCGAACAATCCCATTGCGGGCGCGTTTGTCAGCGGCTCGGTCGTCACGGCGGTGATCGTGCCGCGATCTGTGGCCGGAAGTACGGCGCCGCAGGGGGCCGCATTCACGGTGCCCGCTGCCGTCTTCCTCGTGGATCGCCGTCCGGCGAATACGATTCCGACCCCGTAAGAGGGGGCACCCACACACCAACGCGCCGCCGGTATCGATCACCGGCGGCGCGTTGTTTTTTTGGAGGGGGATCGGGAGTACTGGCTTAGAGTATCGGCCGCCATCTGGGCAGCCCGTCGAGCCAGAATCCGCTCGTGATCCGAACCTTGCGGGATCCGTCCGCGTTCATGATCCACAAATCGCCGTCCCACTCGTAAGCGATCCGCGTGCCATCGGGCGACCAGCTGGGCGCGCCCCCCTCGGTTCCCGGATCAGTGAGCGCGACGGGATTCGAGCCATCGGCATTCATGACCCACACCGCTGAAAGGCCGCCGCGGTCCGACTGAAACGCGATTTTTGTCCCGTCTGGGGACCATGCGGGGGTGAGGTCTGAAGCGGTACTGTTCGTGATGTTGACCTGGTTCGATCCGTCTGCATTCATCACGTAGATCTCGTCGTTCCCGTCGCGGCCCGTAGCGAAAGCAATTTTAGTGCCGTCCGGAGACCAGGCGGGCTGCGCTGCCGCGACAGGGTCGTACGTGAGGCGCACCACGTTCGCGCCGTTCGGCTCCATGACGTAAATCTGGAAGTTGGTATCGCGCGTCGATCCGAATGCGATCTTTGTTCCGTCGGGCGACCAGGCGGGCCAAAAGTTGCTCGTGGTGTCGATCACATGACCGGTGATGCTATCTCTCGCCGTGTCGGGGAACGTCAGTTGGCTGACGTTGCTCCCGTCGGAATTCATCAAGTAGATCTGAAACCGCGCCGTGAAGGTCGTGTCGGGGATGCGGTCGGACATGAACACGATCTTGAACGTGTCCGGCGACCACGCTGCCCAATCGTCGAGGGCGAAGCTGGTCGTCAGCAGCTCCAGGTTCTGACCGCTGGCATCGATCGCATAAACATCGCGCAGCTGATTCCCCGTCCGGACGAATATGAGGCGTCCGGGTCCGCCGTCGCCGGTGGGTCCGCTCGAGCTCTCGTTGCATGCGGTCGCGGCGACGAGGAGCAAGGCTCTAAGCACAGAAACGCGCGGACGCAAAGCGATCAAGGGACGGCCCCTGAGAGGATAGGCCGTCAAGGTAGGCCGTGAGGGGCTGTGCCGACAAGGTCTCCTGCCGGCGCGGGACTTCCCCTTGCGGCGGTACGACAGGTGGAACAGTATAAACAGTATAAGGCTGCTTCCGGCGCAAACCGTCACTCCTCACCCGTCATGTGGAGGCGCCCATGGATCAGATTTCCGTACGCTGTGTTGTTCATCTCCAGCGCAACATCATCATCCCTGGTCGATGTAGTCGCTAACCCGACGCACCGCGCATTGCGCGGGGAAGACCGGTCTGGTGTTGGGCCGGGCGGTTGGGGTTTCCGTTGTCTTCTCGCAAGGTCACAGAACTTCTTCGTGTGAGGGAGCGGAATATGCGATTTATCATACGAGATCAGATCATTCGTCAGCTAGGTGCCTGCGCCGCGCTCGCGGTCGGTCTACTCGCCGGCGTACCCGTTGCGGCGGCGCAGGGCGTCGGCACGATCAAGGGTACGGTGGTCTCGCGCGACACTCGAGCAAACGTGACTGGCGCGCGCGTGCTGCTGACCGGATCGAACCGCAGCACACTCACGGACCAGGAAGGGCGATTCCGCCTGAGCCAGATCCCCGCCGGCAGCTACGAAGTCTTCGTGGCCACGATCGGCTACGGAGCGGCATCTCAGAAGGTCACGGTGCCGGCCGGGGACTCGGTGACCGTTGACTTCACGCTTGCTCCGGTAGCCGTGTCGCTCGAGGCCATCACAGTGACCGGGACCGGAGAGCAGCGGCTCAAGGAGTTGGGGAACGTCGTCTCCCAGATCAACGCGGACTCGCTGGTGCAGAGCTCGGTCCTCCCCGATTTCGCGTCCATGCTCAACAGCCGCACGCCCAGCGTGCAGGTGATTCCCAGCGCCGGGACGTCGGGGACCGGCGCCCGGGTGCGCATTCGCGGCTTGAGCAGCGTATCCCTGTCGAACGAGCCGATCTACTACATCGATGGCGTTCGCACCGAGAGCGGTAGCAATTCGCTCACCGTCGGCACCGGCGGGCAATCGTTCTCGCGCATCAACGACATCAACCCGGACGAGATTCAGGACATCGATATCGTGAAGGGCCCGTCCGCGGCGACACTGTATGGCACGCAAGCGGCGAACGGCGTGGTGCGGATAACCACCCGCCGCGGCCTTGCCGGGCGTCCGCGGTGGAACTTCTACGCCGAGGGCGGCGTGCTGAACGACAACAACTCCTATCCGATCAACTACTTCAGTTGGGGCCGTCTGCGGAGCAACAACAACACCGTACAATGCCTGCTCCCCGCCTCAGCCCTGCCGGTCGGAGCCACTGGCGCGTGCGTCATCGACAGTCTCACGTCGTTCAATGTGCTCCAGGACGACAGCTCGTCATTTTTCGGCACCGGCTATCGTGGGCAAGTCGGCCTGCAGGTAGCGGGTGGGACGGAGAACGTGCAGTACTTCGTGTCGGGTGAGTTGGAGAACGAGCTGGGCCACTACCGGATGCCGGCGTCCGAGTACGGACGGATCGCGGCTGAACGGCAGGTCAGTGAGCTTCCCTACGAGCAGTATCGGCCGAACGAGGTCGAGAAGATGAGCCTGCGGACCAACGTGAATGCTCAGCTCGGACCCAAGGCGGACGTCGCCGCGAATATCGGGTTTGTCCAGAGCTCCGCGCGCCTGCCGCAGAACGACAACAACGTCACGGGGATGTTGCCCAGCGGGCTGTTCGGCCGCGGCTTCGCCGGCACGCGGACGGGATTCGGCGGTCAATGGGGTTTCTCGTTGCCGGGCGAGGTATTTGCAATCACGGTGAACCAGGATATCACACGGTTTACGGGAGCGCTGAACGGCAACTGGCGGATCACGCCGCAGATTGCGGCGCACGCGACGTTGGGCGTTGATCACACCAACCGGGTAGACGAGCTGACCCAGCTGCGCGATCAGGGGCCCGCGTTCTCCACGTTCCGGCGCGGCAGGCGCCAGGATAACCGGTTCAGCATCAATCAATACACCGTGGATCTCAGCGGGACGGGGAGCTATGCGCTCACGCCGGTCGTTCAGGGCAGGACGACGGTCGGGGTGCAATATCTGCGCGATTACTTCTGGGGTGTGAGGGCTCAGGGTCTGGAACTGACTCCGGGCGGTGAGACCACCGGTGCGGGATCCATTCCATCCACCAGCGAGGAGACGACCGAGTCGATTACGCTCGGCGCGTATATCGAGCAGGTCGTAGGATGGCAGGATCGCCGGTTCTTTACCGCTGCGCTGCGCGTCGATGACAACAGCGCCTTCGGCAAGGATTTCGCCGCGGTGGTATACCCCAAGGTCCAGGCATCGTGGGTCATCGCGGATGAAGACTTCTTCCCGGCATCGTTGACGGGGACCAACCTGCGGCTGCGTGCCGCGTACGGGCAGTCGGGGCGTCAGCCGGGCTCGACGGATGCCACACGATTCCTGCAGCCGGCCACCGCGTCGCTCGCGGGTACAGACCAGGGCGGGCTGATTGTGGGGGAGCTGGGCAACGCCACCCTCAAGCCCGAACGCACCACCGAGCTCGAGATGGGGTTCGATGCCGGATTTCTCCAAGGCCGCGGGCGCTTTGAGTTCACCTACTACAACCGCCTGACCAAGGACGCCCTGGTTAACCGGCCCATTCCCCCATCGTTGGGGGCGTCGGCCAACACCTTCCAGAACATCGGTTCGGTGGCGAACAAGGGCATTGAGGGTATGGTCTCATACGCCAGAGAACTCTCAAACACGTTCGGGTTCGACGTCTCGCTCGGCGGCTCGTGGAACGCGAACGAGCTGAAGACCCTGGGTGAAGGCGTGTCGCCGATCATCCTGGGCCGAATCCGCCATGTGCCGGGATACCCGTTGTTCGGGTACTGGGATCGGCCGATCCTTGGCTACAACGACCGGGACGGGGACGGCGTCATCGAGTTCAGCACCGATACGTCGTTGACGGAGGTCATGGTCGGCGACACGGCGGTGTTCCTCGGCTACTCGATTCCGCGGACGCAGTTGTTGTTCAATCTGGGCGTCACCATGTTCCGCAACCGGCTGCGTGTGGGCGGGTTACTCGATTACCGGGGCGGGTTCAAGCAGAACAACTTCACCGAGTACTTCCGCTGCACATCGTCGGCGGCGAACAACTGCGACGCCGTGAACGACCCCGATGCGTCACTCGATCAGCAAGCCCGGGCTATCGCTGCCCGCACGCCGCAGTTTGGCGCTACGGCAGGCGGTTACATCGAGGACGCGAGCTTCCTGAAGTTGCGTGAGCTGTCGCTTTTGTACTCCGCCCCCGCGTCCTGGGCCCGCGCGATGCGCGCCAGCACTTTGAGCTTCGCCATCGCCGGCCGCAACCTCGCGACGTGGACCGATTACAAGGGGATCGACCCGGAGTTGAACGGTAACGGTCAGTCGGACCAGCCAATCGACTTCCTCACGCAACCCCCGGTGACGTACTGGACGCTCCGGGTCAACGTTGGCTTCTAGGGGGCGACGACCATGACTACGACCAAGATGACCATGATCCGGCGAGCGTCCCTGGCGGCGCTCGTCCTCGTGGCCTGCTCGCCCGAGAAGATCCTCGACGTGCAGGATCCCGATATCATTGACCCCAAGAACGCAAATTCGCCGTCAGGTGCGATCGCGCTGCACGCGGGCGCCATCGGTGAGTTTTCTCTCGCCATCGTGGGTGACAACGGCAACAACGAAGGGCAGATCCTTGTCGGCGGACTGATGACCGACGAGTACGTGCACTCGGGCACGTTCCCCACGCGACTCGAGTACGAGCAGCGGAAAGCGCTCGAGGACAACGGGACGCTGACCGGTATATTCCGCAACCTCCAGCGAGCCCGGTGGCTCTCGGAGGAAGCGGTTGGGAGGTTGCGGGCTTATGCGCCAACCCCTGCTTCCCGCGTTGCGGAGATGTTCGCGCTGGCCGGATTCAGTTACATCTTCGCGGCGGAAACATACTGCTCGGGCGTGCCGTTCAGCGATCCGGACGGGACGCCACCGCTCGGCATTCCCCTAACCACAACCGAGATCTTCGACACGGCGATAGCGCGGTTCGATTCGTCCCTCGCCGTGACGGCGGACTCGTCCGCCTCGATTCGGAACCTTGCACGGGTGGGGCGGGCACGCGCGCTGCTGAACAAGGGCGATTTTGCGGGAGCGGCCGCCGCCGTGGCGGGAGTGCCTGACGCTTTTGTATACAACACCACCCATTCGACTACGACGGGCCGGCAGCAAAACGGGGTGCACGTGTTCAACTGGCTATCGGAGCGCTGGTCGGTGGCGGACACGCAGGGCATCAACGGCCTGAACTTCCGGTCAGCGAATGACCCGCGCGTGGTGTCGACGCGCGATGCCGCTGGAGCCGGCGTCGGGTTCGACGCGGCCACTCCCCAGTGGAACCTGCAGAAGTATCCGACCCGGACCACTTCACTGCCGATCGCGTCCGGGCTGGAGGCGCGCCTGATCCAGGCGGAAGCCTTGTTGGCCTCGAACCCCGGCGGCTGGCTCGCGGCGCTCAACACCATCCGGGCGACGATGATCACGCCGGCGCTCCCGGCACTCGCCGATCCGGGCACACAGGTCGCTCGCGAGGACCTGCATTTCCGCGAGCGCGCATTCTGGCTGTTCGCCACGGGCCACCGGCTGGGTGATCTGCGGCGCTTGGTTCGCCAGTACAACCGGACCGAGGACGGCGTCTTCCCGACCGGCCTGCACTTCAAGGGTGGGCTCTATGGCGACGACATGAACCTCCCGGTGCCGTTCTCCGAGCGCAATAACCCCAACTTCACGGGGTGCATCGACCGCGGCGCCTGATTGAAGCGTCCGGGAGCAACGCGAGGGGGAGCCGCCGCCGCGGCTCCCCCTCGTGATCTTACGGACATCCCGCTAACGCGTTCGGATGGAGATCACGCCATTGTTCGCGTTGGTGCCATAGTAGGTGGTTGCGCTGATCCCGCTGAACACTTCGATCGAAGCCAGATCGGATGCGGGGATCTGTTGCAGCACGCGGATTTCCGTCAGCTGCACGCCGTCGAGGAGGACAATCGGACGATCCGACAAGTTCATGCTCGACCGTCCCCGGTGACTGATACGGAGCGGCGCGCCGCTGCCCGTTTCCCGAAAGGTGTAGTTGGTGACGGTGCGACGCAGGGCCTCCCAGGCCGTGGTCGCGCCGCTCGCGGCAATCTGCTCGGTGGTGATCAGCGTTGAGCTCTGCGAGCGTTGCTCACCGTCGGATTGCGACCGCGCGGCTCCGCACCCGGCGGTTGCTGCGGGAATTGTTAACGCGGTGATCGTCGCCAAGTAGGCGAGCGAGCAGGTCGGCATGAGCGTCTCGACCGTGTGGCCTGTGAGCTAATTAGCGGGTCGGTACAAAATCAGTCAAGCGCCGCTCGTGCATCCATAACACAAACGGCGACCACATTCGGTCGCCGCTGCCGAGATTCCATGCCGCGCTGACGATCAATCCACTATCGCGTCGGGTAGCACGTATTTCATCGGATCGACGGGGCGGCCGTTGACCCACACTTCGTAGTGCAGGTGTGGACCTGAGGAAATGCCGGTCGAGCCGACGAGCGCGACTTTTTCGCCCCGCTTTAGCCGCTGGCCGCGCACCACGAGAGTCTTGGAGAGGTGCGCGTAGCGCGTCACCAGACCGTACCCATGGTCGATGGTCAGCATGTTGCCGTATCCCTCGACCCACGAAACCTGAGTAACGATGCCGGCGGCCGGCGATTCGATCTCGGAGCCCATCTTGGCGGTGACGTCGATGCCTTCGTGCGGGCGCGCCAGGTGCAGAATCGGGTGCACGCGCTCGCGCGCGAAGGCGCTCGTCAACCAGCCCTTGGTCGGCATGATCGACGGCAGCGCGGCATAGCGCGTCCGTTGACGCGATGCCGAGTCGTACGCTTCGTGGAGGGACCGCACCAGGATGTTGGCGCGGCGGGTCAGCTGATCCATGTCGACGCGGGCGGCGATCGCCTGCGCCCCGTTCGTGCCGAGCGTCGAAAGACTATCGCGCTCCCGCCACTGGCCACTCGGTCCGCCGATGCCGGCCTGTTGCACATCCTTGTCGACGGGCGAGAGGCCGGCGAGCAACCGCAGCGCCTGCTCGCGATCGCTGAACACGTTCATGGTGTCACGGAGTCCTGCGAGCCGCTCGCGCAGGCGTTGGATTTCGCTCGCGAGCAGCTGATTCTCGCGCTCGAGCGCGCGACTCCTCGTGACGTTCACACCGCGCGACAATGCGGTGCCGCCAAGAACGAGGAACAGCAACGCGAGCAATCCGCCGATCCCGACGAGCGCCTTGACGACCGTCTGCGACACCTCCACGGCGCGGGATGCACCCGATCCGTGGGGGACCAACATGACGGTCCAGCGCCGCTCAGCCTGCTTGCGCTTCATGACCCTGCAAACATACGCCTCGGCGCGTAACCTCGTCAAATGACGAAATGTGCGCTACGTCACGTTTGTGCGGCCGGCGGCTAGGCGGCGACGGGTTTGGGGAATAGCGGAGTGGGCTTGGACACTCTCCGTCCCCCGACGGCGAGTTTCGCTAGGTCGGATAGAAAGACGTTGCCCAGCGGCCACTGGGGACTATTCCGGCTCACGGGAACGAAGTCCAACGAGCTCCAAATCTCTGCGACTTTCCCCGGAATAAATGGCGCCGCGAGAATTGCGAGTCGTACAATCGTGCGAACGAGTTGTACGAGTACCGTATCGAGGTCCGCATCCCGCTTTTCTTTGGCGAGTTTCCATGGCGCGGTCTCTTCGATGTACCGGTTCGCGCGGGACGCAAGCTCGACGATCAATGCGGCGCCTTGTTGCAGGTCCAAGGCGCCCATTGCCGCCGTGTATGAACGGACTGTGTCCTGCCCGGCGCGTTCGAGTGAGGAATCGACCGCATTGTCCTCGGGTACGACGCCCCCACGGTAGCGGTGGATCATGGCAAGCGATCGCGACACGAGATTGCCGAACGTGTCGGCGAGATCGGCGGTGTAGCGCGCATCAAAGCGGTCCCAGCTGAAATTGCCGTCGCTTTCGAATCCGACTTCACGGAGCAGGAAGTAGCGGAGCGCATCGGCGCCATGGCGCTCGATCGCGGCGCCCAGGCTCACCGCGGTGCCGGCCGTCTTGCTCATCTTCGCGCCTTCCCACTGCACGTAGCCGTGCGCCCAGACGAGCTTTGGGAGCTCGAGCCCCGCGGCGAGCAGCATGGCCGGCCAGATCACACAATGGAAGCGCGTGATCCCTTTCCCGACGACATGCAGGTCCGCCGGCCAGAGGCGCTCATAACCGGGCTCGGGGAAGCCGGTCGCCGATAAATAATTGATGAGTGCGTCGAACCAGACGTAGATCGTCTGCTCGGAATCGCCGGGGAAGGGAATACCCCACGGCTGTCGCTGTCGCGAAATAGAAACGTCCTGCAATCCATCCTCGATCAGCCGGACGACCTCGTTCCGCCGGATTGCGGGTTCGACACGGAATTCGTTGCTCTCGATGAGCAGGAGCAGCTGCCGGCCGTAGGCGCTGAGCCGGAAGAAGTGATTCCGCTCCCTGGTTTGTGTCAGCTCGAGCGTGGGATGCTCGATGCAACGGCCGTTGGAAATCTGCGCCGGCTGCTTGAATTCCTCGCAGCCGGTGCAGTACAGCCCTTCGTAGTCGGCGACGTAGAGATCGTCGGGCCGGCGCTGCTGGATACGCGCGAGGAGTGCCACCACGCCGCGCCCGTGACGCGGCTCGGTGGTGCGAATCCAGTCGTCGTTGCTGCATTCGAGCCGGCTCCAGTAATCGGCGAACGTCTGCGCCATGCGATCGACCCATTCGCGCGGGCTGACGCTCGCGCGCACGGCCGCCTGAATGACGGACTGGCTGTGTTCATCCATCCCCATGAGGAAATGCACCTGATCGCCACACAGGCGGCGATAGCGGGCGATGCAGTCCGCGCCGACCTTCTCGAGCGCGTGCCCCAGGTGCGGATCGCCATTGGAGTAGTCGATCGCCGTGGTGAGATAGTACTTCGAACCCGTCACTACGCGTGCAGCTGTTCGAGTGTGATGACGCGCGTGGTCCCGGCGTCGGAACGGAGCATCACACGCTCGCGAAAGATGTCGATGGACACGACGCGCTCGATCCCCTCGGAGGTGCGGACCGTTTTTCCTTCCTTGGGAAAGCGCTTGCGTTGTTCGACGTAGAAATCGTGCTCGTAGTGCAGGCAGCATAGCAGCCGCCCACAGGGACCGGAGATCTGCACCGGATTGAGCGACAGCCCCTGCGCCTTGGCGAGCGAAAGGCTGACCGGCCGTCCTTCCGGCAGCCAGCTCGAGATGCAGAGCTGCCGGCCGCAGCGGCCGATGCCGTCGAGGCGCCGGGCCTCGTCGCGCGCGCCGATCTGGCGCAGCTCGATCCGCGTGCGGAACAAGCCGGCCAGGTCGCGCACCAGCGCCCGGAAGTCCACGCGCTGCTCGGCTGTAAAATAGATCGTCAGCTTGCGCTTGTCCCACTGCCATTCGACGTCGGAGACTTTCATCGGGAGGGAGTGCTGGCGGACGCGATCGCGCACAACGCGGCGCACTTCTTCTTCGTTTTCGCGCAGTTGTGTGGCGGTCTTGCGGTCTTCGTCAGTGGCCTTGCGAAGAAT
>DATFEG010000053.1:0-2562 GCA_035251445.1 Gemmatimonadales bacterium
CGAGCGGTTATTCGTGTGCGCGTGGTGAATGCGATCGGACGGGGATATGGCTACCCGACTCCGGATGGAGAACGCGCGGCCGCGATTGCATCTGAGCATGGCGTTCGCCTCGACCCGACCTACAGTGCGAAGGCATTCGGCGTTCTCGTGAATCGTCCCACGCGCTTCGCACCACGCACGGTCGTCTTTTGGAATACCTTCCCATGGCCATGACAGTTCTCTTCATTCACGGCTTCCCGTTCGACCACACGATGTGGCGCCATCAGCTCGCGGCGTTGTCGGGATGGAGCTGCGTTGCACCCGACCTGCGAGGCTTTGGTGAGTCCCCAGGCGGGGAAGCCGATGATCCCGCCCAATACACGATGTCGATGTATGCCGATGACCTCATTGCACAGCTCGATCACATGGGAATTCGTGAAACGGTAGTCTGCGGACTGTCGATGGGTGGCTATATCGCATTCGAGCTGCTGCGCAGCCATCCGGCGCGTGTAAAGGCGGCCATTTTGTGCAATACCAAAGCCTCCGCTGATACCCCTGAGGGGAAGGCGGATCGCGATGCGATGGCTGCCCTCGCCCGGCACCAGGGCGCAACTGCAATCGCTGAGAAGCTGCTACCAAAATTGCTCTCGCCGGTGACTGTGAAGAGCCACCCGCAGGTGGTGGAGGAGGTGCGCGCGATGATCACCCGCACGAGCGTCAATGGGATCGTCGGTGCGTTGCATGCGCTACGCGAGCGGCCCGACTCGACACCCTCACTAAAGAGAATTGGGGTGCCGGTCCTGGTCGTGGCCGGAGAGGACGATCAAATAACGCCCGCGCCGCTCATGCGGGAAATGGCCAGTGCCATTCCGGGTGCCAAGTTTGCGAAGATCGCTGAGGCGGGACATGTCACACCGCTCGAACAACCGCGCAATGTCAGCGCGGGAATAGCCGCGTTCCTAAGGACGTTGGGTTAGGCGCCCTTGCGCTGGGGCTTCCCGGGCGGGTTGTCGCTCTGGAATACGTCCCGATTCTTTGCGATGAAATCCTTCCACTGCGGCGGACAATCCTCTTCCGGGAAAATCGCAGTCACCGGACACTCCGGCTCGCAGGCGCCGCAGTCGATGCACTCGTCGGGGTGGATGTATAGCATGTCCGGCCCCTCGTAGATGCAGTCCACCGGACAGACATCCACGCACGAGCGGTCTTTCACATTGATGCACGGTTCGGCGATGATATACGGCATCTTCTGGTCGTCTCCTCGGGACGAAACGCAAACCTAGACTGAGGTTTATCTCAGTCAAGGGCAGCTAGTCGAGCGCGGTCACCGGGACCGGAATCGTGGCGAGCGCGGTCAGCACGGCAATCAGGATGACGTACTCGAGCAAGGTGCGGTGGTCCGGCTGCTGAGGAGCGTCCCGTCTGAAAGCCGCAATAACAGCGAAGATGAGCAGCAGAATGAGCAAACCCTTCGTGCTGATGAGCCACGCAATCGCAATGGCGCCAACCGCCAACCAGCGCTGCTGCCTGGTGAGCGCCTTGAAGCCGTGAGCGCCATCGAGTTGCCACACGGGCGTGAGATTGAAGAGATTGATCCACGCGCCGATCTCGGCCAAGGCGCCCCACGCCGGAAGTCCGGTCAGCATGAACACGACGAAGCAGGCGAGCGCGGCACCCAGACCCCAGATCGGTCCAGCGAGGCCAACGCGGGCTTGCGCGATGATATCCTTTGGATAGAACCGGCTTCGAATCACGGCGCCCACACCTGGAAGGAACATGGGCGCAGTCGCCGGGATCCCGTAATGGCGCAGCATTGCGACGTGACCCATCTCGTGGATGTAGATCGAAGCCACGACGCCGAACGCCCACTTCCAGCCGAACGCCTGCCAATAGACGCCCAGCGACAGCAGCATAGAGAACAGCGTGCCGGCTTTCGTGAATCCAAGAAGCAGCAGCTTGCCCTTGGTCAGCAGGAACGCGATGACGACTTTGAACTTCCACAGGAACAGGGCGATCGCGCCGATCACGCCCGCGCTGCGCATCCAACCGGGCCGTTGGGACGGGGCCTTCGCGGGACCCTGGCGGCTCAACTCCGCGCTCCGCGCCTCGATCGCTGCGAATTGGCCGCTGTTTGGCGGCAACAGCTCGAGCGCGGAGCGCCACGCGGTCAACGCTTCCGTGAACCGTCCCGCGCGCTGGTGTTCCTCCGCTTCCGTGGCGAGCTGCTTGAGTTCCTGAGAGAATCGCAGCCAGCCGCAAGAAGGGCAGGATAAGAGCGCGGCGGCGACTTCGGTGCCGCAGCGCGGACAGGCTACTGCAATCGTGGTTTCTACGACGGCGCCGCCCCCGCCCCCGCCCCCGCCCCCGCTCCGGCCACGCCGACCTGATGCGGGCCTGTCACGATGAGATCAGCTCGACGATTCAGCTTCCACGCCTCGAACAATGCAAAGCCGATGATCAGGATGCCGATCAGATTCTCTGCCCCGGCCAGGAACGGCACCGCGTAGAGAAAACCGATGAGAATGATGATCGCGAACACTCTTCCGAGAGGGCCGATGTCTCCGCCGTCGGTCCCCGTCGCGG
>DATFEG010000011.1:0-34217 GCA_035251445.1 Gemmatimonadales bacterium
TGCTCGATCGTCTCCCGATCACTTACGAACGGCACGAACACCGAGTCGGCGCCCGCTTGCCGGAACGCGTTCCCGCGGCGCACGGCCTCCACGAGGCGTTGCGCGGGCTGGAGCTCTGGTGCCTCGAACGCGTCGGTACGCGCGTTGAGCACGAGCGGCACGCCCACCGCGTCCGCCGCCGCTCGGGCGGCACGGACGCGTTCGACCGCGAGCGGAAGGTCGATGAGAGGCTTCCCCTCCATGCGGTCTTCGAGATTCATCCCCACGGCGCCGGCGTCGATCACGCGACGTACGGTCTCCGCGACGGCGTTCGGTGTCAGGCCGTAGCCAGCCTCCATGTCGGCTGTAATTGGTACGTCGATGCGGCGTGTGATGCGCGAGACGGCCGCGAGCATCTCGTCACGTGAAATTCGCTCGCCGTCTGGAAACCCGAGACTAAACGCGATCCCCGCGCTCGTAGTAGCGAGCGCCCGAAAGCCTGCTTCGACAAAGATCCGCGCGCTCCCGGCATCCCAGGCGTTGGGTAATACGAGCATCGGGCCTTCGACGTGGAGGCGTCGCAAGACCTCGGCGGTGTCACGCAACTCTGACGTGCGGGTGTCCGGCATGCGCGGGTATCTTATCCGCTCCTCGAACGGAGTCAAAACGTGCTGGCGCTCATCGCACTCGTTCAGGCAACCTGCGTTTCTCAAGCGGCCCCGCTGCCGTCGGTCGACGAGCGTTGGGGCGCGGTCGCTGCGAAAGCACGCGCGATCGCCTGCGAGAGGCTCGCACCCAACATTCCCGGATTCGCCCTGGCGGTGGCGGTGGATGGGAAACTCGTTTGGTCGGAGGCGTTCGGATACGCCGACCTCGAGGCGAAACGGCCCACGACCACGCTGACGCAATTCCGGATCGGCAGTGTCTCGAAACCGCTGACGGCGGCCGCTGTTGGGCGGTTATATGAAGCGGGCCGGCTCGATCTTGACGCGCCTGTGCAGCGCTATGTGCCGGCGTTCCCCGAAAAGGGCGCGCCGATTACTACCCGGCTCCTCGGCGGCCATTTGGCTGGAGTGCGGCATTACCAGGGCGACGAGTTCAATCTCAATCGGCGCTTTCCGACGGTGACCGCTGGACTGTCGCTCTTTCAGAATGATCCGCTCGTCGCGCCGCCACGCACGCGCTTCCTGTACTCGAGTTACGGATTCAATCTCATTAGTGCGGTCGTCGAAGGAGCGTCCGGCGAGCAATTCCTCGCGTACATGAGCCGGCAGGTCTTCACGCCGCTGGGCATGACGCACACCGCCGCGGACAAGAACGACAGTCTTATTCCCGACCGAACGCGCTTTTACGAGCGGACGGAATCAGGTCGCTTTGTCCCCGCCCCGACCGTCGACAACAGCTATAAGTGGGCCGGTGGAGGATTCCTCTCGACTGCCGAGGACCTGGTGAAATTCGGTTCCGCGCATCTCTCGCCCGGCTATTTGCAGGCAGCGACGCTCGAGCTGCTCTTCACGCCGCAGCGGACCACGTCCGGTGAGGTGACTGGTTACGGGATTGGCTGGAGTATCGGCACCGACACGCTCGGACATCGCTATGTGTCTCATGGCGGCGGCTCGCACGGAGGAACAACGGCCTTCGGGGTTGACCGCGATTCGCGCGTGGTGATCGCGCTCGTCACGAATCTCAGTGACGCGCAGCTCGCGCCGCTACGGGAGATCCGGCTGGTATTCGACTCTGTTGCGACGCGGCGCTGACTACCGCGCCAGGCGATATCCGGTTTTGCGGACCGTGAGGACGTGTCTGGGATTTGCCGGATCGCGCTCGAGCTTGCGCCGTAGCTCGGCCACGTGCGTGTCGACCGTGCGGCTCATGACTTCGGCACTGTAGCCCCACACTTCGATCAGCAGCTCCGACCGCGTAATACACGCCCCGTCGCGGTGCAGCAGCGCCAGGAGCAAATCGTACTCTTTGGGGGTGAGCGAAACCGTCGAGCCGTTGCGCAGCACCGTCCGCGACGGCGTGAGGACTTCGATTTCGCCGAACTTCTCGATCGCCGGTCCCGGTGGTCCGCCATTCTTCCGCGGCGCGTTGACGCGGCGCAGCAACGCTTCGATGCGCGCGAGCAGCTCCAGCACTCCGAACGGCTTGGTCACGTAGTCGTCGGCGCCCAATCGCAGGCCGCGGACCTTGTCGGCCTCTTCGCCGCGCGCCGTCAGAATCAGGACCGGCATCGCGATTCCCTCTTCACGCATGGACCGCAGCACGCGGAAGCCGTCCATGCCGGGAAGCATCAGGTCGAGCACCACGAGATCGGGGCGCACCGCCCGCGCGCGCGACAACCCTCTCGTCCCGTCCTTCGCAACCTCGACCTCGTAGCCCTCGATTTCCAGGTTGTTGCGCAGCCCGTACGCCAGATCGGGATTGTCCTCGATCACGAGAATCCGCTTGGACGCGTGGGTCGCGGCGCCGGGAGCAGGCGAGGACGAGGTCATGCGGGCAGCTCGATGACGACGCGCGTTCCGGCTTCCGCGCCCGTCTCGTCGATCCAGGTGCGCCCATGGTGCAGCTGAGCCAGCTCACGCACGACGGCGAGGCCGATGCCGCTGCCGGCGACTGCCGAGCCGCGATCGCGCTCGAGCCGCCAGAAGCGCTCCCACACCCGTTCGCGATCGGCGCGCGGAATGCCGGGCCCGCCGTCGTCGACCCAGAGTCGCGCCGCGCCATTCTCGCGCATCGCACCGATACGGATTTCCTGCCCGGCCGGCCCGTACTTCACCGCGTTATCGAGCAAGTTGAGCAGCATCTGTCGCACCGCCCCGGGATCCGCTGGGACGACCAGATCTTCCGGAACGGCGGCGGACAACCGCGCACCGCGCGCCGCCGCCAGGGGCGCGAACCCGTCGATCACCTCTTGCACCAACGGTGCGAGCGCTGTCGGCTCCGGCGCGATGTGTGCGGTCTGGCGCTCGGACCGCGAGAAGTGCAGGAGATTTTCTACCAGATGCGTCAGGCGCCGCGCTTCCTGATCGATGATCGCGAGCGAGCGGAACCGTTCGTCGTCGGAGCGCACACGGCCCAGCACGAGTGTTTCGGAGAACATGCGGATTTGGGCGAGCGGGGTCCGCAGCTCGTGCGACACGCCGGAAATGAAATCGGTCCGTAGGCGCGCGAGCTGTGACTCGCGCCGCAATTGATAAAGCGCCGTCCCGATCAGCGCCGCGGTCAGACCGAGCAGCCCGAGAATCAGGGGCAAGCGCGACCTGGGGAGGCCCCCGATAATCAGCTGATCGGCCATCGACGCGCGCAGTGTCGCCCGCGCGTAGAGATCCCCCATGTCCGTACCGATCGTGTCGCGCGCGGTGAAGGGGGACGTGTATTGGACAGGGGAACGATAGATCTCGACGCCGTACCGATCGGAGATGATGATCGAGCCCATCGAATCGTAGTCCACGCCGCCGGTGAGGGGGCGCGGCAGCAACGGAAACTTTGCGGTCGCTAGCTTCACGACCGGACGTAGAGCCGCGGGGTTAGCTTCGAATCCGACCGCGGTGCGCAGTATCCCGTTCGCGTCCCGAACAACGGTGTAGACCAGGTAGCGACGCTCGCCGGCCGGCTGACCCAGCACCGTCCCCATGTGCCACGATGTGTCGTAAACCTCCCGCGTATGGAGAGGCAGCGTGTCCGTCACCCAGGAGCGAATGCTGGCAGGGACGCGTTGACCCGCCGTCTCGAGCCGCTTGGTTTCCAAGTCCATCCGGAAGGTGAAACGGATGTAGGGACTGAGGGAGAATTCACCCCCCATCGCTTCAAACTGCAGCTCGCTGGGGGCCGGTAGCGTGGCGGGATGCTTTTCGTGCGCAAGCTGCACTGCCTTGAGGGGCAATTTGACGGCGTAGTAGAGATCGGTGGCACTGCGTAGCGCCACCCGCGCCGCGGCGAGCGCCGTGTAATCGCGCAAGACGCGATCGGCTTGCTCTCGGTGATAGCGCGCCACTCCGTACGCCTGGATCCCGAGAACCGCGGCCACCACAAACACCAACACCAACAGCACCGCCACGACAGCGGCGCGTCTCACGCGGAAACGAGGGGACGGCAATCGATCAAGCAAACTCATCGCTTAAAGAATCCCTCTTCGGCTTCCGCCCGGCAACATCGGACCGGGTTCGCTGGACGGATCTCTGACAAAGCCGGCGCGCAAACTCCCTTAGATTCGAAACCAAGAGGGTCAACGCGGAAACGATACGTTGACCCTCAAAACTGCAGGTCGCGGATAAGTGTCGACGGCCACTTGCCCGACCTCGCCAACCCGGAGTGCAGCGCGTGGCTCCGGGTTTGGTTTTTTTAGCCCCTCGCCATTGCCGGAACGACCTTCATCCGTCCCAGCATCTCCGCCACCCGCTCAGCCACGATCCCGAGAACGCAACCGATCAACAACGGGACCGCAACCCTGATCCCGGCGGTCAGCGACGCCGTCGAAATTCTGAGTCCAACGGTAACCGCTGCTCCCGCAAGAGCCGCCGGTGCATACGTGAGTAGTTGGTGGAATCGCGCCTGGTAGACCATCCCGAACACGACCAAGCCGAACACCAGCGCGCTCATGATACCGGCTGAGCCTGGATCGATCGCGTTCCTCAGGGCCAAATACACCAGCGCCCACACGACGCCAGAAACTGTTCCCGCCGCGGACTTCTGCAGGCCGGACACGCCGCCACCCGCGCCTACGAAGCAGGCGAGACCAACCCACGCGGGCCACAGCTGGAAATCCAGTTTGGCGAGATGGGAAATCGCGGCCCAGGCAGCCGCCACGATTCCCAGGCTAAGCGCTTTTGTCGTTGCCGTGCTCATCTGTTGGCTCCTCCAAAAAGGGGGAAGAATCCGGCGCCAACATAATGAACAGGAGGTCCGCGGTGCAACGATGTGCGTCTAAACGCCTTGAATCACATAGGCTTCCATGGCGTAGTACTCCGGCAGCCCAAGCCGGTCGGCGCGTGCGGCGGTCTCGAGATTCCGGGCCTCCACCCGCTGCCAGAACTCGCGTTCGTCATAACCGGGGAAAGGCGCTGTGTCCTTCTGCGACTGATGGCGAAAGATCGCTAGGATCTTGGCGTGCAGCTCGTCCTGCGAGAGCGGAACGAGCACATCCGCTTCGGTGAGCGACCATTCTTGCCATGCCCCGCGATAGAGCCAGACCTCGGGCCGCTGCGCGACCTTGTATCGCGCGAGCGCCTGCTCGATCGCCGCCTTGCAGGTGCGGTGCGTGCCGTGCGGATCGGAGAGATCGCCCGCGACGAACACGAGATCGGGGCGCACTTCCTCGAATAGCCGGAGCACGATCGCGATGTCTTCGTCTGAGAGCGGGCGCTTGCGCACTTCGCCGGTCTGATAGAACGGCAAATCAAGGAACCGCGCGGCGCCGGGCGGAATGCCGACCGCCGCGAGGGCGGCGATCGCTTCGGACTCGCGGATGAACTTCTTCAGGTCCTGCACCACTGGGGTATCGACGTCGCCCGGCGCTTTCTGCTCGATGCCGGCACTCACCGTCGCGCGCGCGCGCTGGACGACGGCACTGTCGAGCCCCAATGCGGCAGCAGCACGCTCGACGAAATCGAGGTGCCGGGTGACGTCATGGTCGAACACCGCGATGTTGCCGCTCGTCATGTAGGCGACGACGATCTGGTTCTCGTTCTCCCACAGCTTCCGCAGGATGCCGCCCATCGAGATCACGTCGTCGTCGGGATGGGGGGAGAACACCAGAACGCGCTCGTGCGTCGGCAGCTTGGCGCGGCCGCGAATCTTGTCGCGCAGTCGGTTGAACACCTGGCCGTTGATCGGACCGGCCGAGCCGGCGCGCGCGAGTAGCGGGCTCAGATGGTTTTCGCCGTAATCGCGGGCCGAGAGCTTGAGCACGGCCTTGCCCACGCGCTCGGCGAGCCAGACAACCGAGCGCTCGACCGTGGCCGGAGTCCACTCGACGCCTCCACCCTCCAGCACCCACGGCGTCTTGATCCGCGTGAGATCGTCGGCGGCCGGCAGATCGAGGTATACCGTGACCGCGCGGTGGCGCTGCAGAAACGTCGCGGCCACGTCGGGCGAGATGTCCCCCTCGACGGCGCGCGCGACGATGCCCGCCTTGTGCTCGCCCGTCGCCATCAACGCGATTTCCCTGGCGTCGAGAATGGTCGCGACTCCCATGGTGATCGCTTCGCGCGGCACGTTGTCCACGCCGAAGAAATCCGCCGCGGCGTCTTTTCGTGTGAGCGTGTCCAGTGTGACGATGCGCGTACGCGACGCCGCATCCGATCCCGGCTCGTTGAATCCGATGTGCCCGGTCTTGCCGATGCCCAGAAGCTGAAAATCGATTCCGCCCGCGATCCGAATCGCTTCTTCATAGGCCGCGCAGGCGTCCGCTACCCGTTCGCGCGGCGTCGTTCCGTCGGGGAGATGCACGTTCTCCTTGGGGATGTTTACGAGGGAGAAGAAGTTCTCCCACATGTACCGGTGATAGCTGTGGCTGCTATCAGGCGGCATCGGATAGTACTCGTCCAGATTGAACGTGATCACGCGGGAGAAATCGACGTCGCCTGCTTGATGGCGGCGGATCAGCTCTTCATACACGCCCAGGGGCGTACTGCCGGTAGCGAGGCCGAGGACGGCCCGCCCTTTGGCGCTGATCTCACGCTGGATGACTTCGATAATGCGATCGGCGACAGCGACGGCGAGATCGCCGTGCTCAGGGAAGACGACGGTGCGCAGGCGCTCACGCTCCCGCGAGCTCTCGATTGTCGGCGGTAAGACACGGCGGGCTGCAGCCTTCGCCATCTACACCTTCACTTCGATGGTCGCCCCACGCTTGTAGCGCACGTACAGCCACGCCATCGGCACAATCAGCGTTCCGGCGGCGACGATCGTGAGTGCGAGCAGGATCGCCGAGAGGAGTACCGCTTGTTGCGATGCCTGCGCAGCGTGGAACATCGCCGCGTCCTGTTTGGCGAGCAGAACGATCATGGCCGCGCGGGCATCCTGCGCCTCCCGGCTTCCGGGGGTGGCTCCTGTCAGGCCGAGCAGCACATTCTGGACGAGGTCGCGCTCGCGCGCGTCATTCATCGTATTCGCAAGCCCCGAGAGCTGCACGCGCAGCTCGCGGCCGATGCTATCGCGTTGCGCGATGGCTTCCGGTCGCCGGTACGCGGCGTCTGTGCTGGTCGCCATTTGGCGCCACACCTCGAGACCAGCGTTGTAGCGGTGCAGCGTTTCGACGGTCTTGGCGCCCCGGGTCACGGTCGTCGCGGCGTCCTTGAGCGAAAAGATCAGCCACAGCCCGATGATGAGCGCGAGCGACAAGGTGGCGGCGCTGATCGTCACGGCGATGCCAGGGCGAATGAAAGTGTAGTCCTTCATCGCAATCGCGAAGGAAGAGCGGCCAACCGATGGGCGGGGTGGCATAGGGGATGTCGTCATAGCCCGTAGCGTACCGCTTGACGGGGCGCACGGCAACCCGCATCTATGTCGCGGCCCCGCGCCGACTTGATCTTCCCGACAATTCCGGGGACCTCGCTGGAGGAGAAGTGGACGCAGGGGAAGTTCTGCGGCAGACAAGTGCAGTCATCGGCCGACCGGTTACCATCTGGGAGGTAACCGGTCCTCACGAGGCCGTTCCCCGCGCCACGTCGTCCGCCGGTGTGCCTGCGCCATTCGATCTCCACACGATACTCAAGCGATGGAAGGTGCCGATTCCCGTTGGCTCGGTCTGGATCGCCGCGCCCGGGTCGGCCAGCGCAGAACAAGGCTGGCTCGTTGCGCCGGTACGATCACGGCCCGCCTCTGGGCCGCCCGACGGTCACGAGCGCCGCAGCAGGGAGCGACTCGCTCTCGAGCTGGCCGGCCTCGCGGTGGGATGTATCGAGAGCCAGGGCGCCGTCAGTCGGACCGGGGCGATGGTGCATCAGGCGACCAATCCCCTCACGGCGGCGCGCGCCGGGCTGCAACTGGCGATGGAGTCGATTGGCCACTGGGAGGACCTCACCGCCGATCGACGCTCGACATTGCTTAACGAGCTGGGCGAAGTGCTGGACGACATCGATCGCACGTCCGAATACCTGCGGGTCATGAAGGATACCGCGCGCACCGGCGCCATGACGGCCCGCGGTGAGCGCGGCGGCCGGTTTGATGCCGTGCGCATCGTCCGCTCATGCCTCACACTCGAGCGGCGTCTGCTGCGCGATCGCGGCATTGAGCTCGAGTTCACGACGAGCCTCGAGGCGGTATACCTGAAGGGCGACCCCAACGCGCTGTTCGATCTGCTGGTCAGTATCGTGCGCCACGCGGCCGATCCCGTGGCAGGCAAAGTAGGCGCTGGTGTGCGCGTGCAGCTCGTGCAAAATCGAAGGCAGCTGGAGCTGGTCGTGCGCGGGCGGGGTCGGATGGATGTCGCGAAGGCGCGCAGCGTTGCCGAAAATGTGTTCGGCGGCCGTGTATCGATTGAATCGCCCCCGGGCGGGGGGGGGGAGACCACGCTGACGATCGCGCTCCCGCTTCCGGCACAGCGTGAAGGGGGCGGCTAGCTTTCCTCGAGCAATGACGCGAGATCGAGTGGCCGCGTGTGCATCCGGATCTCACCATCGGGCCCGCGCGGCCACTCGTTTTCCGGCCGGTCACGGTACAGCTCAATACCGTTGCCGTCCGGATCGCGCAGGTAGATGGCCTCGCTGACTCCATGATCGGACGCGCCCTCGAGCGCGGTCCCGTGATCGAGTACCCGGCGCACCGCCGCGGCCAGGGTGGGGCGGTCAGGGAACAGAATCGCGAAATGGTAGAGACCAGTCGTCCCCGGCGCGGGCCGCGGCGCGCCTCGACCCGCCCAGGTATTAAGACCGATGTGATGGTGATAACCTCCAGCCGCTAGAAAGACCGCGTCCGTGCCGTAGCGGGCGGTCACATCGAAACCGAGGACATCCCGATAGAAGGCGAGGGATCGGTCGAGGTTACTCACGGTCAGGTGGACGTGGCCGATTCGTGTGCGTGGGTCGATCATGCTTTCTCAACGAGATCGGGTTCCCCGATTAGATTTTCGCGCATGAAATCAGCCAAAATTCCTACCCCGATAAACGAGCCAGTCTTCTCCTACGCACCGGGCACGAACGAGCGCAACGAGCTCAAACTCGCCCTCAAAGATCTGAGCAGCCGTCAGGTCGAGATCCCGCTCGTGATCGGCGGCAAGGAAGTTAGCACGGGAAAGACTGTGGACGCCGTGATGCCACATTGTCACCGGCATGTGCTGGCGAAGGTGCATCAGGCTGGGCCGCAGGACGTAGACAACGCAATCAAAGCCGCGCGCGACGCCTGGCGCGAATGGTCGACGTGGAGCCTGTCAGATCGCGCGGCAGTCTTTCTCAAGGCCGCGGACCTGCTTGCCTCACGCTGGCGCGCGCCGGTCAACGGTGCCACGATGCTGGGCCAAAGCAAGACGGCGTTCCAGGCGGAGATCGACGCAGCCTGTGAGCTGATCGACTTCTGGCGCTTCAACGTCCATTACGCCGATCGCATCTACTCCGAACAGCCCCTGTCGGCGGCACAAACGTGGAACGCGATGGACTATCGCGCGCTGGAGGGCTTCGTCTACGCGATCACGCCGTTCAACTTCACGTCGATCGGCGGTAATCTGCCGACCGCGCCCGCGATCATGGGATGCACGGTCGTCTGGAAGCCGGCGGCGACCGCCGCGTACTCGAACTACCTCGTGTTCCGGCTGCTGCAGGAAGCCGGATTGCCGGCCGGCGTCATCAACTTCGTTCCTGGTCCCGCCACGCTAATCAGCGAACGGCTTCTTGCCGACCGCCACCTCGGCGGGATTCACTTCACTGGATCGACGGAGGTTTTTCAATCTCTCTGGAAACAAGTTTCCGGCAACCTCACGAAATACGCCGACTACCCGCGCCTCGTCGGTGAAACAGGAGGAAAAGATTTCATTCTGGCGCATCCGAGCGCTGACGTCGAAGCGTTGACGACCGGGATTGTACGAGGGGCGTTCGAGTATCAGGGGCAGAAATGCAGCGCCGCCTCTCGCGCCTACGTGCCGCAATCGCTGTGGCCCAAACTCCGCGAACAGCTGCTTGGCAGGCTCGCCGACGTTCGCGTGGGCGACCCCGCGGACTTCCGCAACTTCATGGGCGCGGTGATCGACAAGAAGTCATTTGACAAGATCAAGCAGTACATGGACGGGGCGAAGTCTGACGCTAAGGCAACCATTCTGTTCGGCGGTGAGTGCGACGATAGCGACGGGTACTTCGTGCAGCCGACAGTGATTCAGGTCGAAGACCCCAATTATCGCACGATGTGCGAGGAGATCTTCGGGCCGGTGCTGTCCCTTTACGTCTATCCCGACCGGCAATGGCAGGAGACGCTCACGCTGATCGATCGGACCTCGCCCTACGCCTTGACCGGCGGCGTGTTCGCGCAGGATCGCGCGGCGCTCGCCGAAGCGGCCGCAGCGCTGCGGTACGCGGCCGGCAATTTTTACTTGAACGACAAGCCGACCGGCGCGGTAGTGGGGCAGCAGCCCTTCGGGGGCGCGCGCGCCAGCGGCACGAACGACAAGGCGGGCAGTCTGCTCAATCTGATCCGCTGGACCAGTCCTCGTGTGACCAAAGAGAACTTTGTGCCGCCGAAAGAGCCGTGGTACCCCTTCATGGCGGAGCCCTGACCCGGCCTCCAATCCTCGTATTGGTATTGGCCGGCGCGTTTCTGTTGCTGGTCGCCTCACTCCTAATCGGCTCACTCACCACGCCGGAGCTCCCGCCGTACCAGCTGGGCCCGTCACTGGAGGGGAACGGCACCTATACGCTGGATGCCTCGCGCGGCGACCGATGGCAGCGGTTTCGCTTCGCGGAGAACCGGGTGGTCGAGGGCGACGGTCCGTGGGACATCGCCTTTCGACGCAATCACGTCATCACGGCTCCAGGCGCCGGAGCGCGGGACCTGGGACGTGTGAGCTTCGATTCGCTCTCCGAGGTGCCGGCCGAGGGCTACGCGGCGACGGCATTCGCCGGCGACACCGTCAATCCGGGCATCGGGAAGTGGTACAGCTACAGCATGCTGTCGCACCTGCTCACGTCCAAGCACCACGTGTACGCGGTCCGCACCCCCGGGGGCGACTTCGTCGTGCTCGAGGTCCTGGCGTACTACTGCCAGGAGGTTGGCGCTGCCTGCTACACGGTGCGGCACAAAAAAGCACGCCCCCGGGTTTGAACCCGGGGGCATGCGGATAGATAAAACGACCGCGCGACTACTTCGGCGGCAGAATCTTGAACATTCCGGTCCCGCACACGGGGCAGACACCCTTTAGCGCGGGCCGCCCGTTGGCCATCTTCACCTGCTGGGCGTTCGAGATCTTCCGCTTTGCCTTACACTTCACACAGTAACCTTCGTCCGCGGCCATGGGGGCCTTAGCCTTCGCCATTGTCAATCGCTCCTCCCTCGGGGGGGCACGGGCTCGTTGGGGAACGGGGTAAGCTGCAAGCGCCAGACAACATAATACGGTGGCGCTAGGGGGTGGTAACCTGCCCGTCTTGAAACCCGTTTCTTTTGTGCGTTCCGTCACAGAAGGGTTTGGTCGCCGAGCCCCCACATCTGCACAGCACAACGACTTCCGCCGGTTTGCCGTCTTTCCGGGGTGGGGGGATCAACTCCCGCCCGTCGGGGGTCACAATCCGTACCGGCCCCTCGACGATTAGCGGGCCATTTGATTTCGGGGTTATGGTCACCGGACGCATGCGGCCAATATAGCGGCCAGGAAGGGGAGTCTGGTGCGGGTCGTGACTCTGACGGTCGCGCTTGTATTCGGTACGTCGTGCGTTGCAGCGGCGCGTACCCAGAGCAAAGCGTCGACCAAGTCCGCGGTCGGAGTCGAGATCGGTACGATGGGCGTGTCCGGGACCGACGAATCGCTCTTCCAGCTCGGCCTCCGCGTCAGGCCACAGCAAGGTGGGTACGGCTCGGTGGACTTCTCCTTCGCAACATTTCCCGATGCCTTGTCCAGCGACGCGTTCCTCTTCCTCATGGACCTCGGCATCACGTACGGCGCGCCAAAGGACAGCTCACCGGTGTACGTTTTTCCCCACGGCGGAGCGAGTCTGCTCGCTTGCGCGGGTCTGTCTAACGGCAGTTGTGGTGGTGCAGTGGCGGGATACAATGTCGGTGCGGGACTGCTCGTGCGTGCGTCACCGAAACTCGGGATAGGTTTCGACTATACCTACCGCCGAACCCTGTCACTCGGCGGGGTCGGTGCCCACAGCATGACCTTCGGCCTGATGTTCTTGCACTAGCGGAACGCGCTCGCTCAGGATCGGGTACCTCTCCCATGCCTCCCGATGCATAGCCGCTGCCTCATCACCCTTGGCGCCGCGCTCACGGCGTGTATGGCCGAACGTGGGCCGTTCACCAATCGCATGGCTCACTCGTCGACCAATTATCTCGCCCGAGCGGCCCGCCAGCCGGTGAACTGGCAGCCTTGGGGTCGCGAGGCATTCTCGCTCGCCGCCCGGCTGGATCGCCCGGTCCTCTTATACGTCGGCAGCGACGTATGCCGCTGGTGCGCCGAAGCCGACCGCGCGATCTACTCCGACCCCGAGATCGGCGCGACGATCAATGCGCTCTTTGTTCCGATTCGCGTGGACCGCGACGAGCGGCCCGATGTCGCGCTGCGTTATCAGGCGGCGGTCGAGCGCCTGGCCGGTTTGCATGGCTGGCCGCTCACCGTCTTCCTGACCGCCGACGGCGCCGCCTTCTTCGGTGGCACCTATTTCCCGGCCGATGATCCGGTGACGGGACGGGGGCTCAAGCAAATTCTGCCGGAAGTCGCCCGCTCCTACCGCGATCAGCGCGCCTTCATCGCGCAGCAGGCCGCAATGGTGCGGCAGCTCGTGCTCTCGGGGGGGGGGGGCGAATCCCGGGGTGTGCTGCACACGGCATTGCTCCGTCAGGAGATCGCCGCTGTGGGGCGAGCGGTCGACCAGGCCGCGCGTGTCAAAGCGGTGACCGGCAGCGTGATGCACGCCGGGGCGGTGGCGCTGTTGCTCGCCGTCGCCGCGCGCGAGCGGGACTCGCTGTCGCTTGCCGTGGCGCGTCGCACGCTCGACCTGATGATGGACACGGCGGGCGCGAATGCAGGAGAAGATCCGCCGCACCTGGTACGGGCCGCCATTACCGGAACGCTCGCGAAGGCGTGGGTCGTAACGGGAGATGAGCGCTATCGTGACCTCGGGCGGGCGCTGGTTCGGGCACTGGCACGCGGGCTGACCGAGTCGCCGCGCGATTACCCGCTGTTCGCCGATCAAGAGGGGTACGTCATCCATACGGTGATGCTGGCAGCGGCCACGTTCGGCGAGATTCCGGAAGTGCGGCGCGCGGGGTCTGCATTGGACGCGCTGCTCCAGCGGACCTACGCCAAAGGGGTGGGTGTGCGACATGCAATTTCAGGGACTGGCGCCACGCAGGCGTTACTCCAGGACCAAGTCCAGGTCGCCACGGCCTGCCTCGTCGCCCACCAGCTGACCGATGAAGCGCGCTACCTCGACGTGGCGCTCGATCTCGCCGCGATTCTCGAACGCGCCTACGCCGATTCGACCGGCGGCTACTACAGCACAGCGCTGCCGTCACCCCTCGGCGGGGGGGGGGGCACTGCTTCCGCCTCCACCTCCGCTCTTGCCGCTACTCCCTCCACCCTTCCGCTCGCCGATCGCACCAAGCATTTCCTCGACGACGTGTTGCCGGGGCCCAATGCCGCGGCCGCGCGCGTCCTGCTCCATCTCGCTGAAGTGACAGGGGATGCGACGTATAGGCGTCGCGCGCAGGCCACGTTGGAGGCATTCGCCGGTAGCGTGAGCGGGGCCGGGATTCGGGCTTCCACGTTGCTGAGTGTCGCCTGGGAGAGCGCGGGCGCCCCATGACCAAAAGGGCTGGGTCATGACGTGTAGTCGGCGTTGATGCGGATGTAATCCGGCGACAAATCACAGGTCCAAACCACGGCCTCCGCCGCGCCCAATCCCAGGTCGAGTTTGACGCGGATGGTTTTCTGCTCGAAGGCCTTTCGCGCCAGCGCGGCATCCGCGACCGCCGTGGCACCCGCGGATGCCAGGGTGAGCCACTCGCCATCTCGATCGGCGTCAGCGGCGACCACGAGACTGATGCGGTCGGGGACGAGTGGGACACCGGCGGCGCCGGCCGCAGCCAGGACGCGCCCCCAGTTGGGGTCCCCTCCATAGATCGCCGTCTTCACCAGCGACGAACGGGCAATGGCTCGTCCCACTTCGCGGGCGTGCGCCTCCGTCTGCGCTCCCACCACGTGAATCTGGAGCTGCTTGGTAGCGCCTTCGCCGTCCTGGACGATGGCCAGTGCCAACGTTCGGGCCACCTCTGTAACGGCGACCTCGAAGTGCTTCCATAGTGTGGCGTCCCGCGACGGGTCGACACCGGCGGTGCCGTTTGCGAGCAGCAGGACGGTGTCGTTGGTGCTGGTGTCGCCATCCACCGAGATGGCGTTGAATGTGTGATCGGCAACGCGCCGGAGAAACGGTCCCAGCACGCCCGGCTCCGACATGGCATCGGTCGTAATCACCCCCAGCAGGGTTGCCATGTCGGGATGGATCATGCCGGCGCCTTTGGCAATGCCCCCGATCGTAATTGCCCCTGAGCCCACGCCCGGCGTCTGCAGGCGGACCGCGCAATGCTTGGGACGGGTGTCGGTCGTCATGATCGCGCGCGCAGCGTCCACGCCGCCGGCCGGAGAGAGCTGCTTCGCGGCCTGACGGAGGCCGTCGCCCACCTTATCAACCGGCAGCGACACGCCGATCACGCCTGTCGAAAGCACAAGCGCGGTCCGGGGTGGCAGTCCCGCTGCTTCTTCGGCACAGCGAGCCATCGTGCGGGCGGCCTCGAGCCCCGCCGCCCCAGTACAGGCGTTGGCGACGCGGGCGTTCATCGCAACCGCACGAACGCGCCCCGGCCGTTCGCTCAACAAGTCGGCATCGTAGATCACCGGTGCAGCCCGCAACGCGTTTCGCGTGAACACGCCGGCCGCCGCGCAGCTCGTCGCGCTGACGAGCAGCGCGACGTCGAGCGCGCCATCGGCCTTCAATCCGGCGTGGGCCGCGGCGGCAGTGAAACCACCCGGCGACGTGAAGGAGCCATCGGGAATCGGCGTACACGCGGCGGAGGCAGCCGGGGAAGACGGGACAGGCGGAGGCAGCGGGGAATGCATCTCGGCGGAAAATAGCGTGCCCGGGTCGCTTGTGTAACCGTGTTCCGCTTCTTATCATAGCGCAACCATCCCGGAGGGTCCCGTTCGATGTCGGATCCGTTCCTCAGTTCCGACGAATACGACGAACGTGCGCATCAGCTTTACAACGAAGGACGCTATGACGACGCCATAGAGACTCTCCGCGAGGGCCTGGCGCTGTATCCGCATGCCGTCGAGCTGCACGTCGGCATGGGATACGCGCGACTTGCGCGTGAAGAGTTTGCCTGGGCGCGACGAGCGTTCGACGAAGCGCGCGGTCTCGATCCCGATCACGAAGACACGCTCGCCGGACTCGGCGAGGTATTGCTCAAGTTCGGCGAGCGGGCGGCGGCGCTGGCGTGTTTCGAGCGCGTCCTCGGGCTCGGATTCCAGGATGATCACGATCTCATGCTGCAGATCGGGCGCGCGCTGTTTCGTGAGGGCGTGCTCGATCAGGCGCGGCGGTTCTTCGAGGGCGCGCTGCGAGCGCATCCCGAGTCCGCCGATGCCGCGGCGTGCGTCGGCTATGCCGCACACCGGCTCGCGGACGAGGGCGGCAGCCTGCACTGGCTGCGGCGCGCACTGGAGCTCGATCCCTCGCTGGCCGAAGCGCGCATCTATCTCGCGAATCTGCTGTACGACCGCGGCGAATACGAAGCCGCACTCTTCCATCTAGAGCGGACAGGACCCGAAGAGCATTACGACGCCCTTGCCATCTGGCGGCTCGTCGAGCTGAAGAAGAGCGTCTACCGCCTTCCGGACGAGGACCCCGAGCTCGTGCCCTGGCACGCGCGCCTCACCGATCTCGCCGGCGAGTCAGCCCCGGAAGATCTCGTACTGGCGGAGATCGAAGCGATGACGCCGGACGGTCAGCTTCGCGATCCGCGCCAGCTCGAGCTGTTCGGCACGCTGCTCACCGAGCTGCAGGGCATGAAGAACAAGGGCGGCATCGGTGCGGCCGGCGCCGAGCTGCATCGCGTGAGCACGGTATCCGGTGCTACCTACGTCGGTACGTGGGAAGAAATCGTGCGCCAGATGAAGGATGACGCGGTCGAGTGGGCGGGCGGCTCGGTCGAGGCATACATGGAGGCGAGCGCGAAGCGGTGGCGGAAGCAAACCGGCATCGCGATTCCTGCGACAGATCCGGAGAGCTTCTTGAGAGCCGGCGCGGACGCCGGGATTCTGAGAATCCTACACTAGCTCGACGGCTGCTTGAATTTCACGGCGATCGAAAGAGGGCCGTCGCCGAGGGCCACAAGTGTGAGCGCGCCGGCCAGCAGGAGCGACTCCAGTTCGAAGCTTTGATGTCCGGGGAGCTTCACGGCGATGATCGCGACCACCATGACCACACACATCGCGGCCGCCCATGCCCGCGTCAGAATGCCGAGCAGCACACAGATCGCTCCGACGGTCTCCACCGTCATCAGGATCACCGCGAAAATTGTGGCAAATGGGATGTGATGGGCGCCGAGGAACTCAGCCGTCGGCCCGATCCCGTTTTGAAACTTCGCGATGCCGTGCCGTAAAAAGACTCCACCCACCGCCAAGCGCATGATGAACGCTGCGTACGGGGTCAGCGCATTCATGAAGGCTCCGGTTAGAACATGGACATGGCGAGGAACGACCGCAGATTGTCGTTCGTCACCCGCAGCCGCGCGGACAGGAGCCGCACGACCGACCATAGGACCTTATAGGCGATATCGCGGTTGAAGTCGAGCAGCAGCTCGAAGTCCGAGCGGGAGATGGTGATGAGCGTGCAGCTCGTGTTGGCGATGGCGTCGGTGGAGCGCTCGGACCGGTCGAAAATCGACATTTCGCCGAAGCAGGCCCCCGGCTTGAGCACGGCCAGGGCCTCCTCGCCCGAGCCGGGAATCGTCCGCGAGATGCGGACCTCGCCCTGGGAGATGAGGAACAGGCGGTTGCCTGGCTCGCCTTCCTTGAAGACGTGCTGGCCGACCGTGAACTTCTGCTCACGGCAGACTTCGGCAACGCGGGCCAGCTCGCCGTCATCCAGATCCTGAAAGATGGCCGCCTGTCTCAACAGTTTCACGTCCACGGGGTGCAAGGTACGACGCGCGTAACTGACGGGCAAGTGAAACCGGTCGTAACGATCGCGGACGTCGTGACGGCAATGCGATTTCCGCTCGCGATCGTGTTTCCATTCGTGCGGTCGGCGGCGTGGCAGCTGGTCATCGTAGTCGTGGTGGCGGTGACCGACATGGCCGACGGCGTCCTCGCGCGACGCTACGGCTCTTCACGGGCGGGAGCGGTGCTCGATCCGGTCGCGGACAAGACCTTCATGGTTGTGGCGTTCGTGACCATCGCGCGCCGCGGGCTGCTAGAATGGTACGAGCTCGTCGGTGTGTTGTTGCGGGACGTGCTGGCGGGCCTCGGTTTTCTCGCGACGCTGATATTGCGACGACCTGTGGCGTTGCCGGCACGCGCGGGTGGCAAGGCGGTGACGATCGCGCAGTTGCTGACGCTGATCGCGGCGATCGCCGAGTCGGTGCATGTGCGGCAGCTGGCGTGGGCAACTGCGGCGATCGCGGTATACGCGATCTGGGACTACGGCCGTACCGCCGCACGGCGAGCGGCCCGAACGCCACGGTAAACCGACGGCGGAGGACTCGGAATGCGCGGTGTGGCGATAACAGTGCTGTGGCTCCTTGCCGCGGCCCTCGACCACGCGGAGGCGCAGGAATTCGTGCCCCCCAAGAGCTCGAGCGGCGGCGGCACGCGGTTCGGCCTCTTCGGATTCGGCGTGCGCGGCGGTGTGGATCTCCGCGGTTCCGGTCAACTCGTGTTCGGCACGACACTCGATCTCGGCGATCTTTTCTCGCAGCGCGTGCGGATGCGTCCCTCGGCGGAGCTTGGAGTCTTCAACGGGCCCAATACGTATGTCGGCAGCTTCGACGTCTTGTGGCGATTCACGAATGATGAAGAGGTTGCGACTCCGTACGTCGGCGGGGGTTTCTCGATCGCGGGACGGTCCGACTGCAGCTCAGATTCCCAGTGCCCCGATCTCTGGCTCAATCTCACGTTCGGCTTCGAAATGCGTTACCGCTCGACATTCAATTGGCTGCTGGAATACCGGGCCATGGACGCGCTGGGCCGGCATCGCGTGTTTGTCGGCATGACGACACGCCGGGGGAACTGACGTGCCGCGCACCGCCGCGGTGACGATGCGCTGGGTCAAAGAGCTGCAGTTCGAAGGACGCGGCACGGGTGGTGATGGTCCAAACATTCTCGTGGATGCCGATACCCGGGTCGCCACTTCACCCGTCGAGCTGTTGCTGCTCGCCGCGGCGACCTGTACTGCCTCCGACATCGTGATCATTCTCCAAAAGCAGCGCGTCGGGCTCGAGTCGCTCGATGTCGAGGTCACCGGAACGCGCCGCGATGAAGAGCCGCGGCGGTTCACGGCGCTGGCATTTCACGTCCGCGTGCGCGGGACCGGCGCCGACGAGTCAAAGGTGAGGCGCGCGATCGACCTGTCGATCGAGAAGTACTGCTCGGTCATCGCCTCGCTCGCGCCCGACATTCCCATCACGTACGACCTCGCCATTGCCTAACCTGCTGGTCCCCCTCTTACTGCCCATTCTCGCACTGCAGTCACAATCGCTGACCGCGACCGAGCTGAGCCTGGGCGCCGCCGCTGCGCTGGCGACCGAAACGTTCGTCGGTGCCGAGCTCGGCTTGGCGCGGCGCACGAGCAACGAAAGCCGGATCGCGCTCGCTCTGGCGGGCGGCGGCGTCGCGGGGGAGGCGGCTGCGCGCGCGCAGTTGACGTTGCAGCTCGTGGTGAATTCCTTCACTCGCACGGGCGTGGGATTGTACGGGGGGCTGGGGGCGGCGTTCCGCGCGCGCAGCGGGAAACCTGGACAGGGATACGTCGCGATCTTGCTGGGTGTGGAGAGCGCACCCGGCCGGCAGCATGGTTGGTACGCGGAGGGAGGGTTGGGCGGAGGCTATCGCGCCGCCGCCGGTTGGCGGGTGCGCTGGTTCCCCAACTGGTGGAGAGGCTAGGAGATTAAGAGGCTGAGACCCTAAGAAAAAAAGGCGCCCCTTTTCAAAAAGGGCGCCCACCTCCGGCGACTGGCGGCGTCAGGCGTTGGCGCCGACGGGAGCGCTGCGCGCGACGACGGGGCGGCAGTACCGCTCGCCCAGGACGCGCAACTCATTCAATTCAGTCTCGGTCAGGTCGGTGAAGCGATCCGCGAGATACAGCAACGTGTCGTCGAACCATTCCTTCTGGTGCTCGGCAGTGGCTTCGAGCACGCCACAGCGGAGAATGTGAGAGAACAGCTCGTCGCGTGCTTGCTCGAAATTCGTGGGCGTCGCGTACTTCCGAGGCTCACTACGCTTTTTCGCCATGCAGTGGTCTTCCTTTCGGTGAGAGCCTGGTGAAACGGCGCCGCAAGATAATGGGTTGTGTGGTATAATGCCACATCAGGAACGCGGGTTCCCGTGTTTCGGGAGGGGATCATGAGCGAGGAAGTCTATGGCCCCGAGCGCGCGCAACGACTCGTCGCGTTGCTGCGGGCTCTAGCGGAGCGGATTCAGGAGTTGGACCGAACCGATCGTTTGCTCGACGCGGCGCCCGAGCTGCAGAAGCTCCTCGGCAATGCCCGCAGCGAGCTTTTTCATTACGAGGTACGCAGCACCTACGACACGCCGGAGGTCGCCGAGAATCGCAGGATTGTGGAAGAAGCGACGCGTGGCGGCGATCTTTCGCTCGATGATCCGGAAGACGATGAACCGTGGCGCACCGATGGAACGGGGAGAGGGGGAGATCCCGAGGCATGAGGCGCTTTTACGTGGTGCTGGGGTTGCTAGCGGCCGGGCTCGGTCTTGCGCTGTTCGTGTTGCTGCGGCAGGGGGGCGGGGGGACGGCGGCAGCCGCGGGCCCTCCACCTACCGTGGTCGACGACGGGTTTCGCGGCTATACGCTGGGCAGCGGTGATGCCGTCGTCGAGATCACCGAGTTCTCCGATTTTGAGTGCCCGTTTTGCGCCACCTTCGCGACGATTCAGATGCCCACGATCAAGCAGCAGCTGATTAGCACGGGTAAGGTGAGGTGGCGGTATCGCGATTTCCCTCTGCCCAGCCACCAGTATTCGCGCTACTCCGCGCACGCCGCCCACTGCGCCGGCGAGCAGGGGAAGTTCTGGGAAATGCACGATCAGCTGTTTTACAACCACCAATGGGCCCAGACGGGGCGGAACCCCGCGGGACTGTTTCGCGATTTCGCCAGGAACGTCGGACTCGATCTCCAACGCTATGACGAATGCATGACCGCGGGTCGCTACGCCTCACGGATCGAGTTCAGCCGTCAGGAGGGCACCCAACTGCTCGTGAACGGCACGCCGACATTCTTCGTGAACGGCAAGATGTTCAGCGCCTCGCGCGCGACGTCCGACGCCTTCAAGGCCATGGCGGACAGCATTATCGCGCGCACGCCGGCGAGGCCGCGCGCTCCCGCAGATCGTTGATGCGGAGTCGGCAGGCGATCGCGCTGCTCGCGCTCGTCGGCTGCTTCCTCGCGCTGTACCTCTGGCTCCATGCCATCGGTGTTGGTGGCCCGTTGCAGTGTGGCACCGGCGGATGCGATACCGTGCAGACAAGCCGCTGGGCCGTCTTCCTCGGTCTCCCAGTCGCGTTTTACGGCGTGGTCGGCTACTTCGTCATTCTCGTCGTGGCGTTGGCTGCTCTACGGCCGGCCGCGCTGGTCGAGCGGAAGTGGAATGTCGCGTTGGCGGGAGTGGCCAGCGTGGGTTTGCTGTTTACGGTCTATCTCACCTATCTCGAGCTCTTCGTCATCCACGCGATCTGCCGATGGTGCGTGGGCTCTGCACTCATCATAACGGCGATATGGATTGTTGCACTGCTTGGTTTGAGAAAGGAGATGGGAGTTAGGAGCTAGGAGTTGGGGTCTGGGAGTTAGGAGTTAGGATCTGGGAGTTGGGGACACCCTAAATCCGAACTCCTAACTCCCAGATCCTCTCAGGTTTCCTCCGACTCGTACTGATCTCGCAGCTTCGCCACTACGGTGGGATCGGCCAGCGTCGTCGTATCGCCCAGCGCGCGACCTTCAGCGATGTCCTTCAGGAGACGGCGCATGATTTTTCCACTGCGCGTCTTGGGCAGGTCCGCCGAAAACAGTATGTCGTCGGGCTTCGCGAGCGCGCCGATTTTTCTTGACACATGATTCTTGAGCTCTTCGCGCAGCGCGTCGGTGCCCTCCCGGCCTTCTTTTAGCGTCACAAACGCTGCCAGCGCCTGACCCTTCAGGTCGTGCGCCCGGCCGACGACTGCCGCTTCGGCAACAGCCGAATGATCGACGAGCGCGCTCTCGACTTCCATCGTCCCGATGCGATGACCCGCGACGTTGAGCACGTCGTCGACACGTCCCAGGATCCAGAAATAGCCGTCGTCGTCCCGTTTCGCTCCGTCGCCCGCGAAGTATGTGTTCTTCCACTTGCTCCAGTAGACGGAGCGGTAGCGTTCATCGTCACCCCAGATCGTGCGCAACATGCCGGGCCACGGCTTCGGAATGGCGAGGTAGCCGCCGCCGACCTTCACTTCTTTCCCATCGCCGTCGAGCAGGACGGCCTCGATGCCGGGGAAGGGAATGGTCGCGGAACCAGGCTTGGTCGCGGTGACACCGGGCAGCGGGGTGATCATGATCCCGCCTGTCTCCGTCTGCCACCACGTGTCCACGATGGGGCAGCGGCCGCCGCCGATGTGCTCCTGATACCACATCCACGCTTCCGGATTGATCGGTTCGCCGACCGAGCCGAGGAGGCGAAGCTTGGAGAGATTGTGCCGGGCAGGAAGCTCGGTGCCCCATTTCATGAAGGCGCGGATCGCCGTCGGAGCGGTGTAGAACACCGTGACTCCATGTTTTGCACAGATAGCCCAGAAGCGGTCCTTGGCCGGAAAATCGGGCGCCCCTTCGTACATCACTTCCGTCACGCCAAGTGCCAGCGGGCCATACACGACATACGAGTGCCCGGTCACCCAGCCCACGTCGGCCGTGCACCAAAAGACGTCGGAGTCTTTGAGGTCGAACACCCACTTCGTGGTCGCGTATGCCTGTGTGAGGTAGCCCCCGGTGGTATGCAGGATGCCCTTGGGCTTTCCGGTGGTGCCGGACGTATACAGAATGAAAAGCGGATCTTCCGCATCCATCGCTTCCGGCGGGCAGTGCGGTTCGGCGTTACGCATGACCTCTGTCCACCAGAGATCTCGACCCGTTTTGAACGTCACGGTCTGCCCGGTGCGGCGGAGTACGACGACATGCTCGATGGAAGGCGTCGCCTGCAGCGCCTCATCCGCGTTCTGCTTGAGCGGCACGATCGCACCGCGGCGGTAGCCGCCGTCGGCGGTGATGAGCACCTTCGCGCCAGCGTCGTTGATCCGGTCGCGCAGCGATTCCGCCGAAAACCCACCGAACACCACCGTGTGCACCGCACCGATTCGCGCGCACGCGAGCATCGCCACAGCCACTTCGGGAACCATCGGCAGGTAAATGGCGACCCGGTCACCCCGTCCGACTCCCAGGCGCTTCAGAACGTTGGCGAACTTGTTCACTTCGCCGTAGAGCTCGCCGTAGGTAATGCGTCTCATTTGGTCGGGGGGCTCCCCCTCCCAAATGAGTGCGACCCGGTCGGCCTTGCCGGCCTTGATATGCCGGTCGAGGCAATTCACCGAGGCGTTGAGCTTCCCGCCCAGGAACCACTTGGCGTGCGGGGGTTTCCACTCGAGTACGCGGTCCCAGGGGCGGCTCCAGTCGAGTTGATTCGCCCATTCGGCCCAGTAACCTTCGGGATCCCGCCGGGCGCGCTCGTAGATGTCAGTATTCTGGACGTGGGCCTGAGCCTTGAAGCCGCTCGGCGGGGTGAAGCGGCGCTGCTCGTCGAGGAGGGTTTCAATTCTTTCGGTCGGCATGGTCGAGATATTAAGGAAGAGAGACGGTCTAGCAAGTTGCGCCGGGCCGTTCGCTCTGCGGCAGGCACACAGCGTGAGGAGGCTCACGCGCTTTGCGACAACCTCTTGACGCGACGGGCGTTAGCGGACCTGGCATTGGAGTGGCAATACACGAGCCACGAAAGACTATGGCCCCATTGCCCGTGGAGAACTCGCTGATGTCGACGCGCCTGACCGAGAAGACGATGGCGGCGCCGGAGCGCCTCGATCTGGAGTCTCGTACCGCGTTTCGTCGCGCGGCAGGAGAAGTCCTCGACCAGCTCGGGGAGGGAACCGGCCGGCTGATCATCGATCTGTCGGGGACGCGCTCGATCGACAGCGCCGGTCTCGGAGCCCTGATGCTGATTCAACGCAAGGCGTCCGAACGCCGGCAAGTGGTCTGCCTGCGCGGCGCGAACGAGGAGCTTCGTTTCCTTCTCGTGCTTACCAAGCTCGACGATCTGTTCGAATTGGAGACCGGCGTATCCTGACGTAGATTGGCGCGATGGTGAATGCTCCGGCCCCGCCGTCGTCGCTCCGGAAGGTTCTCTTTGTCGAAGACGAAGTCGCGCTGCAATACTCCTATCAGCGTTTCTTCGAGGGAAAGTACTGCATGGCTTACGCACCGACCGGTGCGGAGGCCATGCGACAGCTCGAAGCCTTCGAGCCCGATGTGCTGGTGCTCGACATGCGACTGCCCGACACCGACGGCATTGCATTGTTACAGCGCATTCGCGAAAAGCGCCCCACGTTGCCTGTCGTGGTGACGACCGCATACGTGAGTATGGAGCCGCTGATGAACGTCCTCGATTTGGGGCACAGCCGCTACCTCGTGAAACCATACGAACTGAGCGAGCTGGCGGCCGCGATCGATGCTGCGGGCTGAAGGGCTCCGGCACTCGTTTGGTGCTGTTCGGGCTCTCGACGACGTCTCCTTCACCGTAAATCCGGGTCAAACCCTCGCCGTGTTCGGACCGAACGGCGCGGGCAAGACCACACTTCTCAAGGTGCTCGCCGGCCTGATTCAGCCGCAGGCCGGGCGCGCGCATGTCGAGGGCGGCCGTCGCGCGATCGGTTGGATCGGCCATCAGCCACAGTTGTACGGCCAGCTCACCGTGACCGAGAACCTGCGTTTCTGGGGATCGCTCTATGACACTCGTCCGAGCGCCGATCTACTGGCCCGGCTAGGTCTCGAGGAGCACGCCAACAGGCCGGTGCGCGCGCTGTCTCGAGGGCTGGTGCAGCGCGTCGCTATCGCGCGGGCGCTCGTCCATGACCCACGGGTCCTGTTGCTCGATGAGCCGTTCACGGGATTGGATCGGACAGCTGCGGAGGCGCTGAGCCGTTTGCTCGGCCAGCACGCTGCGGCCGGTCGCGCGACGGTGCTCGTGACACACAACGTGGAAGAAGGAACGGAGCTCGCGACGGACGTGGCGTTCATGCGCAATGGCCGCTTCGTGCACTGTGCGCCGCGATCCGGCCGGGCGCCAGGCGACATCGCCGCGGAGTATCGCAATGCAGTTGCCTGAGCTCGTGCGGCATGCGTGGTCCGTTGCGCGCAAGGATCTGCTGGTGGAGTACCGCTCGCGCACCGCGATGCTCGCCGCCATCGCATTCGTGGTGCTGGTGCTCATGGTTTTCAACTTCGGGCGGGATCCAACCGCGGTTTCCAACGTCGATCTCGCTCCCAGCATCTTATGGGTGACCTTTACCTTTGCAGCGATCCTGGCGTTGAATCGGGCGTTCCAGCTCGAGCTCGAGAACCAGGCGCTCGAAGGTCTGCTTCTCGCGCCGATCCAGCGTAGCAGCATCTATTTGGGAAAGCTGATTGCGAATCTGGTTTTTGTGGCGACAATCGAAGTGATTGGCGTGCCCCTTCTGGCGCTCTTCTTCAACGTGCGGATTCTACCGGTACTGGCGCCGCTCGCGGCTGTGGTCGCGCTCGCGACGGTGGGGTTCGTGACGGTGGGCACCTTGTTCAGTGCGATGACGGTGCGCACACGGTTCGCCGAGCTGCTGCTTCCGGTCCTGTTACTGCCGTTCATGATCCCGCCGCTCATCTGGGCGGTGCTTGCGACCGGGCGATTATTCGCCGGGCGCCCCTTGAGCGAGATCGAGGGGTGGCTTAAGATGCTGGCCGCCTATGACATTGTTTTCGTGGGAGTCGCCCTGCTCCTCTTTCCCGCGACGGTAAACGAATGAGGATGCTGCGCGTCGGCCGCTGGATTACCGCGCTTGCATTCGTTCTGCTTGCCGGAGTCTACGTCTGGGCGCTCGTGTACACCCCCGTGGAGCAGTCCCAAGGTCTCGCGCAGAAGATCTTCTATTTGCATGTGCCCGCCGCGATCTGGGCAGAGGCGGCAATGATACTGGTGGGCATCGCGAGCATCTTCTACCTCTTCCTCAAAGACCCGCGACTGGACCGCTTTGCGGAATCGTCCGCGGAAGCGGGCACGGTCTTCGCGGTGATCGTGCTGACCACCGGGCCGATCTGGGGGAAGCCGATTTGGGGGACGTGGTGGTCGTGGGATGCGCGGCTGACCCTCACGTTGTTCCTCTTCCTGCTGTACGTGGGTTATCTGCTGTTGCGCGGCGCGGTTACCGATCCCGCCGCGCGGGCGCGTTTCGCAGCGGTGCTCGGCATCTGCGGTATGGTACTGGTTCCGTTCGTGCACCTCAGCGTGTACTTCTTTCGCACTCTGCATCCGATGCCGATCGTGCTGAAGCCGAGCGCCCCGTCGCTTCCACCCAGCATGTTGTCGACATGGCTGCTTTCATTATTTGTCTTCACGCTGCTGTACGTCGGATTCGTGGTCCAGCGCTACGCACTGAGTTATCTCCGCGAGCAGCTGGAAGCGGCGGCAGAAGGGGTGGGTCATGCCTGAGTCCGTTCCGCAGAACGGCGGTTACATGATCGCGGCCTATGTGATTGTGGCGGTCACTCTCGCCGGTTACGCGCTGTCACTGTACCTGCGAACGCGCCGCAGCCTTCGCCCGTAACTCGGCGCGCGCCTCCGACAACTTGCTGTGGCCGTCGGGTACCTGGGTGGCCCACAGGTTGAGTGCTTCATCGGCCGCAGCGTGATCGCCGGCGTCATACAGCGCCTGGGCATTGTTCCAAAGCGCCGTCGCGCCCCCTCCCGCCGCATGTGCGCGGGCAAAGCGCGCGGAGGCTTCGGGAAACCGCCCCATCCGGTGATAGATAGCCCCTGCTGCCATCGCCGCATCGGCGCGCTCTTCAAGCACGAGCGCCTGCTCGAACGCGCTCAGGGCGTCGTCCTGTCGAAACACCATCTGCAGAGCTTCGCCGAGCAGCATCCAGGCATCGGCGTGATCGGGGAAGCGAATACTCGCCGCGCGCGCGGCATTCACGGCTCCCCAGCGGTCCTCGACCACGCGCGACAGGTGCACCAGAGCCGGATAGAGATCGGCGTAGCCGGGCGCCAGGCGACAGCCGAGCCGCAGCCAGGCGAGCGCCCGCTTGGGCGCCTCACGCTGGGAGGCCGCAGCCCGGCGGGCGCAGAAGCGCGCGAGCGCGGCGCGCAGTGAGCGGAGCATTGCTTGATAATGGGGAAAGCGACGGTGAGATTGCAACGGCGCATGACACGCGTCGCTGGCCTGAAAGGGCGCCGCATCGTGGTTACTCGCGCGCGCGAGCAGGCCGGAGAGTTGATCCGCGCGCTGGAGGATCACGGCGCTGAGACCGTGCTGGCACCGGTCATCCGGATTCAGCCCGTAGAGAATCTCGCGAAACTGCGCGCTGCCCTCACGGGCTTGTCCGCTTACCGGTGGATCGTCTTCACCAGTCAAAACGCGGTGCAAATCGTGCTCGATCGCCTGGTGGCGTGGGGTCTCACCCCGCGCGTGTTTGCGACGACTGCCATCGCGGCAATCGGCACTGCCACAGCTGACGCGTTGCGCCAGCGAGGGTTGAGCCCGTCGCTCGTGCCGGACGAATTCGTCGCTGAAGCCTTGGCCGGGGCGCTGGTAGAGCGGAGTGGAGGGGGAGCGAGCCTGGAAGGAGCACGCGTGCTCATTCCGAGCGCCGAAGATGCGCGCGATGCGCTCGCGGCTGGGCTGCGCGCGCACGGCGCGATCGTGGAATCGCTGCCGGTTTATCGGACCGTTCCAACCCAGACCGATCTACACGGCCTCGCGCAGGAGATCACCGGCGGCCGCATCGACGCTGTCACGTTCACGTCGTCCTCAACCGTCCGATACTTCGTCGATCTCATCGGTCGTGATGTCGCGACATCTGGTCGTTTTGTCGCCGCGACGATTGGACCGATAACCGGCGGCACGGCCCGCGAGCTCGGACTACGCGAGGTGATGGAGGCCAATCCGCATACGGTGCCGGGGCTGGTACGCTCGTTGCTGCGCCGGTTCCCATGAAGATCGGGACCCGCGGGAGCCAGCTGGCGCGGTGGCAGGCGGAATGGGTGCGGGCCCGCTTGGCCAAGCTCGGCGTGACGACGGAGTTGGTCGTGATCAAGACACGCGGTGATGCCGAAGTCGACCGGCCGTTGCACGAGCTCGAGGGTAAGGGGTTTTTCACCAAAGAGATTGAAGACGCCCTGCTCGATCGACGTATCGACGTTGCCGTGCACTCACTGAAGGATCTGCCGACAGCGTTGCCGCCCGGCCTCGTGCTCGGCGCCATCCCGCCGCGGCACGATGCGCGCGAGGCGCTGGTCAGCGGGACGTCGATTTCCGGTCTTCCCGCCGGCACACGCGTGGGCACATCGAGTCTCCGCCGCATCGCGCAAATCCGGTTTCTGCGCCCTGACCTGGAGGTTGTGCCGTTGCGCGGCAACGTTCCCACCCGGGTGCGAAAGGCGGAATCGCGGGACGGGCTGGATGCGGCGCTCCTGGCGCTGGCCGGGCTCGAACGATTGGATCTCGGCGGCAAGGCGTCGCCAGTCGATCCCCTAGACGTCATGCCTGCGCCAGGGCAGGGCGCGCTGGGCATCGAGGTCCGCTCGGACGACCGCGAAACGCGAACCGGATTGCAGTCGCTTCACGATGCGGCGAGCGCCGCGGCGGTGACTGCGGAACGCGCTCTCCTGGCCGCACTCGGTGGCGGATGTCAGGCACCCGTTGCCGCGTACGTCGGGAGCGGGGAGCGGGGAGCAGGGAGCAGGCTGTACGGTCGAGTGACGGCGCAGGACGGGTCAGTTCAGCTCACCGCTTCCGGTGAGCTCGACCCGGAGCGTCCGGAGGCAGCCGGAGAAACAGTCGCGCGCTTGCTCGAGAGGGAAGGCGCCGCGAGCTTACTCGCCCGATGAGCTCCGCCCAGTTTCCAATTCGGCGTATGCGGCGACTGCGCCGCACCTCCGCGCTCCGGCGTCTGGTGCAAGAGACGCACCTCGTTCCTTCGCAGCTCATCTGGCCGCTCTTCGTGGTGCACGGCGAAGGCGTACGGCGGCCCATCGCTGCTATGCCCAATGTCGCGCAGCTATCGGTCGACGAGCTCGTCCGAGACGCCGAGCGCGCGAAAGTGTTGGGAGTCGGCGGCGTGATCCTGTTCGGCATACCGGCCACAAAGGATGCGACCGGGTCTGAAGCGCACGACGAGCAAGGAATCGTGCAGCGGGCGATCCGCGCGGTGAAACGTGCCGTCCCTGAGCTCCTCGTTGTCGGCGATGTCTGCCTCTGCGAGTACACCGATCACGGACATTGCGGAGTCATTCGCGACGGCGAAGTGGACAATGACTCATCGGTGTACCTGCTCGGCAAGATCGCTGCGATGCAGGCGCGTGCCGGTGTCGACATGGTTGCGCCGAGCGACATGATGGACGGCCGCGTGGCCGGGATTCGCAAGGCGCTCGACGCAAGCGGGCACTCTCACATCCCGATCATGTCGTACGCGGCAAAAATGGCGTCCGCGTTTTACCGTCCGTTTCGCGAAGCGGCAGGCTCGACGCCGCAATTCGGCGATCGCCAGAGCTACCAAATGGCCGGGTCCAACGCCGACGAAGCCATGAAGGAAATCCAGCTCGATCTGGATGAAGGTGCCGACATCGTGATGGTGAAGCCGGCGGGCCCGTGCCTCGATCTCATTCGCCGTGCCAAGGACCGCTTCGGCGCGCCGCTCGGCGCTTATCAAGTGAGCGGCGAGTACGCGATGATCAAAGCTGCCGCGGAGCGCGGCATGGTCGACGAGCAGCGGGCAATGTGGGAGTCGGTACTCGCGATCAGGAGAGCTGGTGCGGATATCATCCTGACGTACTTCGCAGCCGATATTGCTGAGCAACTGTAGGACGCTACCCGGTATCCGCTATCCGGTATCCGCTATCGGCTTACCCGGATACCGGATACCGGATACCGAATACCGGATACCGGATACCGGGTAGCGGTTAGGCAATCTCCGTCGCATCCCGCGGCAGCAACAGGAATCTCCACAGCGCCGCCGCAACCGCAGCGCCCAGCCCCGGGCCAAGCCAGTACACGATTTGACCGTGCCAATCGAGCGACACGAGTGCCGGGCCGAAGGCGCGCGCCGGGTTCATTGCCGCACCCGTGAGCGATCCGCACACCAGCGCGCTGGTGAAGATCGCGAGTCCGACTCCGAATCCCCCGACCTTGGGGGCGAGCGGCGAGACGCAAGTACCAAACACGGCGCTCACGAGGAAGAACGTCAGCAGCGCCTCCACGGCAATCGCCTCGAACAAGGAGAGCGCCCCCGATATCTGTGGTGTCCCGAGCGAGGTCACGCGCCCCGCGCCCGTCGCGAACAATACCTTGATGAGCAGCGCGCCGATGATCGCGCCCACGATCTGCGCCGCGACGTAGGAGGCGAAGCGGCGGCCATCGATTTTCTGGGCGAGCCATAGCGCGAGACTGACTGCCGGGTTCAGATGTCCGCCGGAGATCGCCATCGTCATGGTAATCAGCACGGAAATTCCGACACCATGCGCGAGGGCAACGCCGATGGGTCCCAGCGGAATTCCCGAGGCATTGGCGACCACGCTGCCGGCGCCAAAAAAGACGAACAGCGCCGTTCCCACCAGCTCGGCAACGGGTGCACGGAAGGCATGAGGACTCACGCGTCTGCTCCGGAGAGTGAGGGCGGCGCGAATCTACCGTCCGGCAGCGTCGGGCCGCAACACCAGCGCGGCGTTTACTCCTCCGAAACCGAATGAGTTCGAGACGATCGCGTCGGGCGAGGCCGTGCGTCCGCCGCCCGCGGCCGGCAGGCAGTCGAGATCGCAGGAAGGATCAGGCCGCTCGAGGTTGACCGTGGGCGGCAGCCAGCCGCGGGCGAGCGCGAGGGCGCAAATCGCGGCCTCGATCGCGCCACTCGCGCCCAGGGCGTGGCCGTAATAGCCCTTTGTGCCGCTGATCGTCAGCCGGTACGCGTGATCGCCGAAGACTTGCTTGATCGCCGAGGTCTCCGTCGGATCGTTCAGCGTCGTCGCCGAGCCGTGGGCATTGATATAGCCGACGTCCGTGGGCGGCACGTGTCCGTCCCCCAGCGCGAGTTGCATGGCCCGCGCGGCCTGGCGGCCGTCCGGGCGGGGTGCGGTCATGTGGTAAGCGTCGTTGGTGAAGGCGTGGCCGACGACCTCCGCGTAGATCTTCGCGCCGCGCGCGATCGCGCGCGTGCGCTCCTCCAGCACCAGAACGGCCGCACCTTCACCCATCACAAAGCCGTCGCGCGCGGCGTCGAACGGCCGCGACGCGCGCCCCGGGTCGTCGTTCCGCGTGCTCATTGCGCGAATGATGCTGAACGCCGCGAATGTCATGGGCGCGATTGGCGCCTCGGCCCCGCCGGCGAGCATGACATCCGCCCGTCCGTCTCGCACGGCGTGAAATGCTTCGCCGACCGCGATCGTCCCCGACGCGCAACTCATCGCGTTGGTCGTGTTGGGACCGGTGAAGCCGAATTCGATGGCGATGTTGCAGCTCGCGGCGCCACAGAACACCGCGAGCGCAAGCGATGGGTCGAGTCCCCGTGGTCCCTCGGCCAAATAGCGGGGCACCTGCGACTCGCCGAATGCCACGCCGCCGAGCGCCGAGCCCATCATCGCGCCGACGCGATCGGGATCTTCCTTCCGTGCCGCAATCCCCGCGTCAGCCAGGGCGAAGCCGGCGCTCGTCACCGCGAGTTGAGAGAAGCGGTCCAACCGGCGCGCGCGCTTGGCGTCGAGATGATCCTGCGGCCGGAAGTCCGGGATCTCAGCGGCCATGCGGCTGCGAAACGGCCCCGGATCGAACCGCGTGATGGTTCGAACGGCCGACGTGCGCGCCTGCAGGCCGGCCCACAGACCGTCGACGGTGGTGCCAATGGGGGTAACCGCGCCAACACCCGTGATGACGACTCGACGGAAATCGCTCATAGCGCTCCTATGGTGTTTACCAATCAACCGTTTTCAGCGTGACGCTTTATCCCGGCCAGCGTACGGGACGCGATGCCGTGAATAAATACGGGACCGATCACGAGGTCCGCAGCGAGGCGTCCAATCAGCGGCCACCTGGGGCCATCCCATGTGTGCACGACCTCGACGTCCACAAAGCCGTCATCGGCCTCCACCACCCTCCAGACAACGTCCATGCCGCGCGTGATACCCCGGACGTGCCGGTAGCGGATTTCGCCGACCGGCCGGTCGATCGTCATTTCGGAAACCCACCAGGTGGGGTAGTTGATGAGGCCGCCCCCGAATGGGCGCCACGCAGCCATCTCGACAAGGCGATCATCGAGCAACCGGACCCAGCGGTAATGCGGCAGAATGGATGGCCAGCGCGTGACCGAGCTGGCCGCCGCGAAGACCCTCACGTACGGCGCGTGGATTCGAATCCGATCGACAGTCCGCATCAGCGACTCAGGCCGGCGTAGCCTCCTCTATAATAGAGGAGCGGTCTGCGGTCGGTAGCGTCACCACCGACCACGAGCCCGATGAACACCGTGTGATCCCCCCCCGGGACCGCGGCGTGCTTCTCACATTCGATATGCGCCACGGTTCCGTCTATCACCGCAATGCCGCGGTCGTTCTCGTGATAGCTCACACCCAGAAAGCGATTCGGTTCGGCGCCGGCAAATCGGCGCGACAGCGCTTCCTGCTCGGACGACAGGATGTTGAACACCCAGTGTGTCGCGGCGTGGAGCGCCGTATGCATCTCGTGCACCTTCTCGACGGAGACCAGTACGAGGGGGGGCTGAAGCGATACCGATGCCAGCGAGTTCGCCGTCATCCCGATCGGACCGCCGCTCTCGTTTCGGGCGGTGATCACGGTGACGCCCGTCGCGAAGCGGCCGAGGAGCTGGCGAAAGAGCGGCGGGTCGACGCCGCGCGAAGCGTGGTTGGGATGGCTCACAATACCAATCCCGCGAGCACGCGCGGCGTCAGCGCGGCGCGCGCCGGCACGCAGTTCCCGGTGGCGCGCACCAGCAGATCGGCGAGATGCGGACGTCGAGCCAAACGTCCGACGACCCGCTCCATGAGCGCGGGCCAGCCGACGGCGATGCCGATCAGGCGCTCGAGTATCCATTTGCCGGCGAACTCGCGCCGGCGCGCGCGGGCGTAGCTGTCGAGACTCGCCCCGGTCGCGAGCGAACGTACGATCGCCGCGGCGGCGAGCTCGGCGCCCCGCAGGGCGCTGTATATCCCCTGTCCCGTAAAGGGATCGAAAAAGTCCACGGCATCGCCGACGAGCAGTGCGCCGCCTCCCTTGGCGACCGGCCGCCGCGACCAGCGCGCGAACGGTCCAGTCGCGAGCACGCGGCGCACAAGATGTCGGGCCTGAAATCGCCCGCGCACCGCGGGAAAGCGGTCGAGCTCCTCGAAGAACCGTGCGCCCCGGCGCGCCTCGCGGAACGGGACGACGAGGGCGACCGTGGTCACGCCGTCGCCGATCGGCCCGAAGCCCACGTATCCCGGGCGGCCGACATGCATCTCGCCCAGGTCGCGGACGCCCTGCACGTCGCGCACGTGCGCCGTGAACGCGATCCGGTGCGGCGGTGCCGTATACACGCGCCCGAGTCGCCGCGCGACGACGGAGCGCAATCCGTCAGCGCCAACGACGACCTGCGCTCGATACGTGTCCCGTTTCCCGTTGCACGTTTCCCGTGCTATCACACCGCCTACCGCACCGCGATCGTAGATGAGATCCTCGACCTTCATGCGCTCTCTGACCTCGACCCCGGCGGCTTCAGCCGCGTCGCGCAGAATCTTGTCGAACCGCATGCGCGGCAGCGCAAAGCTGAAGGTGGGGAACCTGCCGACGACGCCGGCGCCGCTTGGCGCGACGACGCGCATCCCCGTGAGATGCGCGGGCGACGCCGCGGCGACGGCGGCGAGGACGTCAGGACCGAGCCGCTCGAGGACGCGAGTGGACTCGGGGCTCAAGTATTCGGAGCACGGCTTGTCGCGCGGGAAGGATGCACGATCATACATCAGGACGCGCGCACCCGCGCGCGCCAGCAGCACCGCAGTGGCCGATCCGGCCGGGCCGGCACCGGCCACGACGACGTCCCAGCTTCGCGAGCTCACGCGAGAAGCCCCGCGCATCCTGCGCCCGTCAGCGTCGCGGCCAGATTCACCGCGTCGTTGTCGATCCACCGAGCTGTGCCTTGGCCGATCGCACCGAGGAGAGAGTCCATGATCATGCCGGCCGTTCCCGCACCGATCAGGGCCATCGCGGCGTCCTGACCGAGCAGGTAGGAGAGGGCGCCGACGAGACCCGCTCCCGCCAGGCCACCAGCCGTCCCCAGCAGCGTCATCCCCCCGTCCGTGCCTGGGGGAACGGTGGTCCAGTTCGTGATCAAACGGGGCGGCGTTGGTGAATGGCTTCCGATCTCCGTCGCCCACGTATCGGCGTTGGCAGCAGCGAGCGCGCCGGCGAACCAGACCCAGTTGCCTGCCAGTGCTGCCAAGGCGGCGATTCCACCGTTGGCGATGACCTGGCGTGCATTGCGCCGCCCCTCGCCGCCGTTCGCCGCCGGTTTTTTCGCCGCCGCCGTTAACAGGCTCGATGAAACAAAAAAAGCGAGGAGCAG
>DATFEG010000066.1:0-6007 GCA_035251445.1 Gemmatimonadales bacterium
GAAGAGTTGCAGCTCGTCCTCCAGCGCTACCCGAACAAACAAGCGGCGCTGTTGCCGACGCTGTGGATCGCGCAGCGAGAGCACGGCTGGATCTCCGACCGCTTGATGGCCGAAGTCGCCGAAGTTCTCGGGCTCACGCCCGCGTACGTCAAGGGCGTCGTGACGTTCTACACGATGTACCACCAGCATCCGGTCGGGAAAAACTTCGTTCAGGTATGCACGACATCGCCGTGCAACATCTGCGGCGCTGAGGGCGTCGTGAAGGCGCTGCTCGAGCAGACGGGCGCCGGAGAAGCCGGTGCCACGAGTCCGGACGGCAAGTGGACGATCGTCGAAGTGGAATGCCTCGGAGCCTGCGGATTCGCGACACCGATACTCGTCAATGACGACTTCATCGAAAACGTCACGGCGGACAAAGTGCTCGAGATTGTCCGGAAGTATCGATGATGCGGCGCCGCCGAATGATCGATGATCAATGTTCAATGATCATTGATCACTGTTCATTGACCATTGGACATTGCTAATGGGCTACCCACACAAGCCGCATCCCAACGAAACCGTCGTGCTCTCCCAGTATTTCGGCGACGCGGAGGCACGCACGCTGAAGGGGTGGACCAAGCGCGGCGGCTATGAAGCGCTCACCCAGGCGCTCGCGATGGACCCGGTGCGCGTGACGGACATCGTCAAGGAATCGGGACTGCGCGGGCGCGGGGGCGCGGGATTTCCGACCGGGCTGAAATGGTCGTTCATGCCCAAGGAGAAGAAGAAGCCGCATTACCTCTGTGTGAACGCCGACGAGTCGGAGCCCGGCACCTTCAAGGACCGGGAGATCATGCGCTGGACGCCGCATGCGCTGCTCGAAGGCACCGTCATTGCGGCGCATGCGATCCGCGCTGAGATCGCCTACATCTACATTCGCGGCGAGTTCACCGAGCCGTGGACGATCATGGAGCGGGCGCTCGCCGAAGCCACCGGCGCCGGCCTGTTCGGCAACATCAAGATCTATCTGCACCGCGGCGCCGGGGCATACATCTGCGGCGAAGAGACCGCGTTGATGAACTCTATCGAAGGAAAGCGGGGAAATCCGCGGATCAAGCCGCCGTTTCCCGCCGCGGCCGGCCTGTTCGGGATGCCAACGACGATCAACAACGTCGAGACGCTCGCCGCCGTCCCGCACATCATCAAACGCGGCGCAGCCTGGTACAAGGGGATGTGCCTGTCGAACCCCAAGAGCACCGGCACCAAGCTGTTTTCCGTGTGTGGCCACGTGCAGCGTCCCGGCAACTACGAAGTCACGATGGGCTTTCCGCTGAAGGACCTGCTGTACGACATGTGCGGCGGTCCGCCGGCGGGTCGCACGCTCAAGGCCTGCATTCCCGGCGGCTCATCGGTGCCGATTCTCACGCGCGCAGAGACCGAGGCGTGCCTGCTCGACTACGAGGGCGTCGTCGAGAAGGGATCCATGCTCGGCTCGGGCGGCGTCATCGTCTTCGACGATTCGGCCGACATGGTCTATCAAATCATGCGGCTCGCCCGGTTCTACGCCCACGAGTCGTGCGCCCAGTGCACGCAGTGCCGCGAGGGCACCGCCTGGACCACGAAGATCCTCGAGCGGATTCTGGCGGGGCAGGGGAAGCCGAAAGACCTCGACTTGTTGCTCGACCTGTCGGAGAACATGACGGGCAAGACGATCTGCGTGCTCTCCGATTCGTGCGCAGCGCCGGTCGTGAGCGGCATCAAGAAGTTCAGAGACGAGTTTGAGGCGTATCTGGCAGGGAAGAGACAGCCGGTGATGGTTGGATGAGTATCCGTGCGCTGAAAGCCTGCCCTGAGCGCAGCGAAGGGCGCCGGCTCGGCGAGAGCGCGCGTCCTGAAGGACGCTGGCGCCCGCATGCCCTTCAGGGCACTCGTAGTGGCCGAGCCGGCCCTTCAGGGCACGGTTCCAACGAAATGGTGCCGCGCTTATATGGCTGACGGTTTGATCAATCTGACGATCGACGGCGCTCCCGTGAGCGTTCCGACCGGCACGCTCGTCATCGAGGCCGCGAAGCAGGCCGGCGTCCTCGTCCCGCACTACTGCTACCATCCCGGACTGCCCGTCGCCGGTGTGTGCCGCATGTGCCTCGTCGAGATCGAGAAGGCGCCCAAGCTGCAGATCGCCTGTGCGACCACGGTCACCGAAGGCATGGTGGTCAAGACGCAGAGCGCGCCCGCCAAGCTCGCCCGCAAGAGCGTCCTGGAGTTCCTGCTCATCAACCACCCGCTCGATTGCCCGATCTGCGATCAGGCCGGCGAATGCGAGCTGCAGGACTTCGTGTTCCAGGAAGGACGACCGGGCACGCGCTACAGCGAGTATGCCAAGCGCTTCAATCCCGTCGAGGATTTCGGCCCCGACGTGCTCTACGTGCCGAACCGGTGCATCCTGTGCACTCGCTGCGTGCGCTTCATGGAGGATGTAGCGAAGGAGCCGGTGCTGAACGTCTCCGAGCGCGGCGATCGCGCGTTCATCGGCATCCATTCGGAGGCGCGGCTCGATCACCCCTGGGCAGGCAATGTCGTCGAACTGTGCCCGGTAGGCTCGCTCCTCTCCAAGGACTTCTTGCATAAGGCCCGGGCCTGGGAGCTCGATAAGACCGCGTCGATCTGCACGGGCTGCTCGCAGGGCTGCAACATCAGCCTCGACACGCGCGACGAAGTCGTGGTGCGCGTGCGGGCGCGTCCCAATCTCGAGGTGAACCGCTACTTCATCTGCGATCACGGCCGCATGCACTACAAGTGGATGAACCGGGGCGACCGCATCGAGGCGCCGCTCGTGCGCCGGGACGGCGAGCTCACAGCCACCGATTGGGATGAAGCGCTCGACCGCGTGATCGGGATCCTCCGCGGTGCGTCGGGAAAGGCGGTCGCGCTCGTGTCGCCCGGTGCGTCGTCGGAGGCGCTCGCGCTCGCCAAACGGCTGCTGTCCGGGTTTTCGTGGACCGGCGCGTTCCAGATCGTGATGGGAGAAGAGGCGCCGCTCCCCGGCGTACCGAATCTCGCGCTGCGGGCTGAGCGCGCGCCGAACGCGAAGGGCGCGGAAAACCTCGGCTACACGCGGGATTACGCGCAGGCGCTCGAGGCCGCGAAGAGCGCCGCGGTCGTGCTCGTGTTGGACGACCCCGACTGCACCGTGGAGACCAACGGCGCGCTGATTTACCTCGGCACCGTGCTCGAAACGGATGCTCCGTGCCGACGCGCGGACGTGATTCTTCCCATTGCCAACGTTGCGGAAGAAGAAGGCACCTTCACGAACCGCGACGGGCGCGAGCAGCGGTATTACCAGGCCAAACCCGCGCCCGGCATGGCGCAGCCCGCAGCCTGGGTGTTGGGGGAGCTGGCGGCAACGATGGGCCTCGCCGAGGCGGCGCATTGACGTTCTTCATCGTCTCTTCGGCGATCAAGGTCTTCGTCGTCTTCAACCTGATCATGGTGGGGGTCGCGCTGCTTACGCTGCTCGAGCGGCGGGTGTGCGCGTGGATGCAAGACCGTCTCGGACCAAACCGCGTCGGCCCGCAGGGACTGCTGCAGCCGGCCGCCGATGGCCTGAAGAACTTCCTGAAGGAAGAAACCTCGCCCGCGATGGCGGACAAGACGCTCTTCACGCTCGCCCCGATCGTGTCGTTCGTCCCGGCGCTGCTCACGTTCGGCGTGATCCCCTTCGCAGCGCCGCTGCCCACGCGCTGGGGCCCGGTCCCGATGGTCGTTGCGGACCTCCCGATCGGTTTCCTCTATATCCTGGCGATCAGCTCGCTCGGCGTGTACGGGATCGTGCTGGCCGGCTGGGCGTCCAATAACAAGTATGCGCTGCTGGGCGGGCTGCGCGCCTCGGCGCAGATGATCTCGTACGAAATCGCGCTGGGCATGAGCACCGTTGCGGTGCTGCTCCTCGCGGGCAACGTCACGCTGACGCGCGTGATCGCGCAGCAGCAAAACGCGCACGCCTGGTTCATCATTCCATTGACGCTCGCCTTCGTGATTTTTTTTGTCAGCGCGCTGGCGGAGACGAACCGCCTGCCGTTCGATCTTCCCGAGGCGGAAGGCGAGCTGATCGCGGGCTATCACACCGAGTACAGCGCGATGAAGTTCTCGATGTTCTACATCGCGGAGTATTCGAACATGGTGACGGCATCCGCGCTGATGGCGACGCTCTTTTTCGGCGGATGGGATATTCCCTTCACACGATGGGACTCGACCGGCGATCCAACGATCCCGAAGACCGTGCTGACATTTGCCGCATTCGGCTTCAAGACGTTCATTTTCCTGTTCACGTTCATCTGGGTCCGCTGGACGCTGCCGCGTTTCCGGTACGACCAGCTCATGGCTCTCGGATGGAAGGTGCTGCTGCCGCTCACCCTGTTCTATATCACGATCCTGGCCATCGCGATCTGGTTCTTCCGCAGTCGACTGGGGTGGGACTACGGGCCCGGCATGTCGTGGGCGCTGGGGGGAATCAACGTCGCTCTGCTCGTCGCGCTGGTGTGGTGGCTCGACCGCGGGCGCATCGTCTCTGGTTCCGTGGCCGAGGAGACGGCCTGATGGCCATCGGCGTGAAGGTCATGAAGCGCCCGACGCGACAGACGTCGTATTTGCGAGCCACGCTCAAGGGCATGGCGCTCACATTCAGCCACCTGCTGCGCCCCAAGGTGACGATGCAATATCCCGAGGAGAAATCCTCGAAGGATTGGACGCTGTCATCGCGTTGGCGCGGCACGCACCGCATGCTCACCGACGAGCAGGGACGCGCGAAATGCGTGGCGTGCGGCCTGTGCCCGCAGATCTGTCCCGCCAACTGCATCAAGCTGGTGCCCGGCGAGGACGAAGAGGGTCATCGCTATCCGCTGATTTACGAGATCGACGAATTCCGCTGCATCTTCTGCGGCTACTGCCAGGAAGTGTGCCCCGAGGAAGCGATCCACGTCGGCGTGCATTACGAGAACTCCGAGTATTCGCGCGACCGCTTTGTGTACGACCTCGAGCGGCTATGCGCGCAGACGCACCCGGTGTCGACGCTTTGGGATCCTTCCGATCCCAAAGGCGAATAGCGTGACTCTCACTTTCTTCTGGATCTTCGGAGTCATTGCAATGGGAAGCGCGTTGCTGTGCATCACGCGCAGGAATCCCGTCGGCAGTGCGCTCTGGCTCGTGGTCACGCTCTTCGCGCTGGCGGCGATGTTCGTGCTGCTCGACGCGCAGTTCATCGCGGCCCTGCAAGTTCTCGTCTACGCCGGCGCGATCATGGTGCTGTTTCTCTTCGTCATCATGCTGCTCAACCTCGGCCGTCCGGGCCCGAGCGACATCAAAGGTCCGGCCGGCCTCACCATTGCGGTGATCCTCGCCGGGCTGCTGCTGTTGCAGCTGCGGGTGCTGGGACAGGCTCCACCGCCGGACGCCATCCAGCTGCCTGCCGGAACCGTCGCTGAGCTGCAGGTGCGCCAGGGAATGGTCGGCGCCGTCGCGAATCCATTGTTCGAGGCATATCTGATCCCCTTTGAGATCGCGAGTTTGCTGCTCCTCGCGGCCATCGTGGGCGCCGTCGTTCTCGCAAAACGAAAGCTCTAGCATGCTGCTCAGTCCGGCGTTGGCCATTTCTGCCGTGCTCTTCACCCTCGGCGTCGCTGGGGTGCTGCTGCGTCGCAACGCGATCGTGATTTTCATGTGCGTCGAGCTGATGCTCAACGCCGTCAATCTGACGTTCGTCGCGCTGGCCCAGAGGCTGGGCATGGGCGGCCAGATCTTCGTGTTCTTCGTGATGGCCGTGGCGGCGGCGGAGGCGGGCGTGGGCCTCGCGATCATCCTCGCCGTATTCCGCCACAAGCAGTCGGTCAGCCTCCAGAACATGAATCTCCTCAAGGACTGATGACCGAAACGGCCGTCGATCTCATCTGGCTCGCCCCCGCGCTGGCGTTGCTGGGGTTCGTGCTCAACGGGGCGCTCGTGTTCACCCGTCCCAACGCCAAGACCCTGGTCT